>JAGNRR010000054.1 GCA_017988595.1 Chitinophagaceae bacterium | reverse complement strand
AAACAATAATTATCCAATAAAAAGAAAATGGTTACTTGCAAAAGAAAATAAATTAAACTTTGCACCTATAGACTCGGCTATTCAACGTGCAATAAATAATTATTCATCTGAACTTAAAACTTTCGATTCAGTATTAAATAAATATAATACGCCTTATTTATTAGCTTATCAACCTTATCTTTTTTTTAAATCAAGAGCCTTGCAAAGCGAAACGGAAAGAGCACTTTATAATTATTTTACTTATTACAATAACGATGCCATTAATAATACTTATAAATTAAATGTAATAAAGCAATTAGCTGTTTTCGAAAAAAGTAATAAAAATTTTAAACTCTTCAATCCTGATAATATTCCTGTAAATAATTTATTTTTAGATTATTGTCATTTTACAACTGATGGAAATAAATGGTTTGCCAAATACTTTGGTGAAATAATTTTGAAAAAAATTAATCATCAAAAAGGCAATAATTAAATAATTTTCAATAAAAATTGATTTTCTTTGCATATCCTCAAAGAACTTTTGCTAAATGACACTTCATAACGAATCTATTGTTAGTACTAAAAAGAAAATAATTGTTTTAGGCTCTGGTCCTAATAGAATAGGTCAAGGTATTGAATTTGATTATTGTTGTGTTCATGGACTTTTGGCAATTAAAGAATGTGGTTTTGAATCGATAATGATAAACTGTAATCCAGAAACGGTAAGTACAGATTTTGATATGGCGGATAAATTATATTTTGAACCAGTGAATTGGGAACATATTTGGGAAATTATTGAACACGAAAAACCAGAAGGTGTAATTGTACAACTAGGCGGTCAAACGGCTTTGAAGATTTCAAAAAAATTATACGAAAAAGGAATAAAAATAATTGGTACCAGCTTCGATAACATGGACATTGCCGAAGATAGAGGACGATTTAGTGATTTATTAAAAGAATTATCTATTCCATATCCCGATTATGGCACAGCAAAAGATGTAGACGAAGCTATAGCCGTTGCCAACAAAGTTGGTTATCCCGTATTGGTTCGTCCAAGCTATGTAATTGGAGGACAACGAATGAGAATTGTAATTAATGATGAAGAATTAGAAAAAGCAGTATTAAGTTTATTAAAACATATTCCTGATAATAAAATATTAATTGATCATTTTTTGGATAGATGCCAAGAAGCAGAAGTAGATGCCATTTATGATGGCGAACAATTACACGTTATGGGAATAATGGAACACATTGAACCCGCCGGAATTCATAGTGGTGACAGCCATGCCATGTTGCCTGCATTTAATTTAACACCATTGGTTTTAACAACAATGGAGCATTATGCTCTTAAAATTGCAAAAGCACTTAACATAAAAGGTTTAATTAATATTCAATTTGCAATCAAAAATGATGAAGTTTTTGTAATTGAAGCAAATCCAAGAGCTTCAAGAACAACACCATTTATTGCTAAGGCATATCAAATTCCATATTTAAATATTGCAACTAAAATTATGCTTGGTGAAAATAAAATTAGTGATTTTACATTTGAAAAAAAACTAACAGGTTTTGCTATCAAAGAACCCGTTTTTTCTTTCGATAAATTTCCTAATGTAAACAAAGAACTTGGCCCAGAAATGAAAAGTACTGGCGAAGCTATTCGATTTATTAAAGATTTGCGAGATCCATATTTTCGACAATTATACAAAGACAGAAGCATGTATTTAAGTAAGTAATTTTACTTTTTTTTAGAAAATACGATTAAGACATTTTTTAAAAGCAATAATTTATTTTTATTCTTTTAATGATAGAACTTAAATATAAAAAAAAACCAATATTTTTATATTTCAAAAATCATTTACAATGAAAACATTAATACTCGGGGCAATCTTTTTTTTAACTTCAACAGTTATTTTTGGTCAGCAACATCAACAATATTTAGAAAAAATAAATTCACATATTCTTCAAGGTGGTGCAGCAAATGATAAAAAAACATTGCTTTATTTCCCTTTAAATACTACGCTAGAAAAAAATGCAGATGGATATATCTATAGATTTCGATTAGATGAAATAAAAAAAATTGCCATCAAGGGCAGCAATGATTTTTTTGTTGTAACATTTTATTGCAACGAAGAAAAATGTATAAACATTACAAATAAAGATTTAAGTTTTAAAATGGGAAATGAAATAGCGTTTAATTTTGAAAACGAATTTCATGCAAAAGGTTTTATGAATGCCTCAGCCGAAATGGCGAAAAATGAATTTCAAAAAACATTGGAATTAGACTTTGGAACTTTATCGAATAAAAATGAATCATCTGATGTAACAAAAATACCTGAACCTGCACAAGAAAAAGTAGTTGCTGAAAAACCGGCATTAGTTATAGATGACTCTAATGAAAAAGAAGATGCCGTGGCAAAACGAGAACGCTTGAAAGAACAACAGGAAGAAGAAAAAGCCGAAAGAGAAGAAGAAAAAGCATTGCGTAAAGAAGAATTACAATCAAAAGGAAATAATAAAAATAAAGAAGAAATTAATGATGAAGTAGCTGAAAAAAATGAACTGGAGGGGGTTTGCAAAGGTATTGTTGCTGTTTTAGAATCGGGCATGTCATCAAATTTTTCTTCCATTAAAGGCGAAAAATCTAATGAAGGAACTACAACTTTTTCGAGCAAAATAAGATTGAAGAATGCGAAAAAAAATTACATTTCTACATTTAAAAATGCACCATGCTTTATGGCAGAAATGAAAAATTCTAGATCAACAGATGAACTTGGTGAACAGTTTTTGGAAATAAAAGATGCGCTTTTAGAATGTTTGCCAACCACTTGGGAAGAAATAGATCATAGCGATGATCCAATTTATGACAAAGGAACTGACGATGTATATCATACAGAATTTGTGGACGAAGAAAACAGTGCCGTACCAAGTATTACCTTGCAAATAACGCCAGACGGAAACAAAAAAATATTTTTTATCCGAATTGGTAAAAGATAATTCTATTTATTTTTTAAGTTTAGTGATAAAATTATAGCCATATATCAATATATGTCCAATTGAAAATATTACAATAAATTTAAAAAAAGTATCTAACTCTTTAGTTTCAAAATTGGCACTTATTAAATGACCAGGATTGAAATACACTAAATAGGTTAATAATAATAATAAAGATGTAGTAATTAAGCCTACTAACGTTACAATTTTTGATTTTTGAGCTTCTGTATTTTTATCAGCAAGTATACTATTCTTTAAACTATATAATAGATAAATGTCAAAACCTATTATTAACCAAATTAATAATCTACTCCAGTTTTCAAAACCTAAACCAAAAACCATAAATCCACAAACCAAAATTCCTAAAATAGGAACTAATGGTACTAATGCCACTCTAAAAGGTCTTACGGCATCAGGGTTTGTTTTACGCATAACTATTACACCTGCTGAAACTAAAATAAACGCAAACAGTGTGCCAATGCTACACATATCCCCAACAACATCACCAGGAACAAATGCTGCAAATGCTCCAACTAAAATAAAAAGCCACATAGTTGCTTTTGCAGGCGTGTTGTATTTTTTATGCACTTCCGAGAATGATTTTGGAAACAATCCATCTTTACTCATCGAAAAAAATACTCGAGATTGACCCATCAACATAACTAAAATTACCGATGAAAATCCTGCTAAAATTGCAATGGTTATTAAACCTGAAAACCATTCATAGCCAACCAAATATTTTGAAATTGCATAGGCTACAGCCGCTTCATGACCTGGACCAGTAACGCTAAACTCAGAATAATGTGCAATGCCAGTAAGGACATATGAAAATAAAATATACAATACCGTACAAAAAGCCAATGAACCTAAAATACCAATAGGCATTCCTTTTTGAGGATTTTTTGCTTCTTGGGCAGCAGTACTTACAGCATCAAAACCTACATAAGCAAAAAATACAATTCCCGCTCCGCGCAAAACGCCACTCCATCCAAATGCTCCAGATTCACCAGTATTTGGTGGTATGATTACAGCATGATTGGCAGGAACAATAAATTGCCATCCTAAAAATATAAACACTAAAACAATAAATACTTTTACGATTACTATTATAGAATTAAAATTTGCAGATTCTTTTGTTCCACGAATTAATAACAGTGTCAACAATCCTAATATTAATAATGCTGGAACATTAATAATGCCATGTACTCCAGTGACCAGATCACTTTGAAACGGCGAATGACACCATTCGTATGGAATGGTAAATCCAAAATAAGTTTCACAAAGTTTATTCAAATATTCACTCCAAGCAATAGCAACTGTTGCTGCACCAAGGGCATATTCCAAAATTAAATCCCAACCAATTATCCAAGCAATTAATTCGCCCATTGTAGCATAACTATAAGTGTATGCACTTCCTGCTATTGGAATCATTGATGCAAATTCTACATAACACAATCCTGCAAATGCACAGCCAATACCAGCTATAATATATGAAATCATAACGGCAGGTCCTGCATGATTTCCAGCAGCAGCTGCTGTTCTAACAAATATTCCTGCTCCAATAATAGCTCCAATTCCTAAAGCTAATAACGCACCAGAACCTAAGGTTCTTTTCAGCGTATGTTCACCAGTTTCTTTTGCTTCTGCTAATAATTTATCTAAAGGTTTTCTTACAAATAAGCTCATAAATATTTTTTACAGCGTCAAGGTAATACTTAAATAAATATTTTTCAAAAATATTTTTCAAAAAAAGTTGAATTTATTTTTTATCAACTCTCACTCTTATCCCTTCGCTGTGGCTCGAAAATTCTGGTGCATACATACATTGAATTGTTGCTATACCATTACTAAAATCACCTTCATTGCTTATGTTCATCGGATATTCAAAAACATAAGTACCAGTGCGTAAATAATTAAAAAAGAAATTTGTAGCGACATCTTTTGTGCTTTCATAATAGCCCAAACCGTTTTGATATTTATATTCGCTCAATACATTGATGGGTTCAAAACAAGCACCACGCATATCTTTCATGTGTACATATTCCATTTCTCTGTCTACTCTCAATTCAATACGTACTTTTATTTTATCACCAACCTGCAATTTTTTACCATCACTAATCAATTCTAATTTTTCACCATTATCTGTATTTACAATTTTATACAATTGTTTTTTTATACTCAATGGTGTTTCGCTAGCAGTAATTTTATCTAAGTTTTCAAAATATTGCCAATAAACAGCACCCCATGTGGTGCCACTATTTTTATTTCCACTAACTTTTACATGAATATTTCCCATTTCTGGCTCCACATTTTTTGGACCATAATGCAATTTAAAATATCCCGTACCTGCTTGTTTTTTTATTGCTTCAGATGTTATTTTTTCATTTCCTAAATCAATTTCTACAGTTGGTTCTTCGCTCAGCCAATTGCTTCCGTTTAATAATAATGCATAACAAGCATCGGCAGTTGCTTTTGTTGTTTTCCAATTCTGTGTTTGTTTTTGTTTTAAAAGCCAAATTTTTAATTCATCTACTTCATTTTCATTTTGAGCTACTTCTTTAAAACATTCTATCATCAAACTTTGACTTTCAATTGGTGCTTCATACCACCAATATGAATTTTTAAACTCTTTCCAATACATGCCCATTTCTTCTTTATGAATAGCATTTTGGCGCAAGCCTTCTACTATATTTTTTGCCAGTTCAGTTTTTTGATTTCGTTGTTTGCTTAAGGCAATCATGGCTTGCATGGTTTTGTTTTTTGTCATCCAATATTTTTCTGCTTGACCATCAAAATATTGATACGCTGTAGAGGTATTTTTTTCTTTAAAAAACGATGAAAGATATAAATATTGAATTTGCAAATAGCTTAAATTATCTTTTTTTAAATCCACTTTATATTTTATCAATTCATTGTAATCATCATTTAATCGTTGTTTTAAATAAGCAAGTGCTTTTGATGTAATTTGATTTATTCGTTCTGCATTTTCTACATCATTTACGCCAAGATGTTTTAATTTCCCCAAACCTGTTACAATATATTGTGTCATAAATCGATCGTCGGGCATTCCTTTAAACCACGTAAAACCTCCATTTGGTGTTTGTAGTTTTTCTATTTTATCCAAAGAAGATTTTAGTTCTTTTTGCATTCTATTTAAGTCAAATAAAAGGGCAATATTTCTTTTTTGCTCTTCTTCATTTTTTGCTTCAAGCAACCAAGGTGTTTCTTGCAACAACACCGATTTTAACTCTTCGTTTTTTTGTAAATTACTTAATAAAGCATCACTATCTTTTGTTTTCCAAGCATCAAAAATGGTTTTAATTTTTGGATTAGAATTTGCAATATGTGAAGCCAACGCATTTGCATAATATCGATTAAAACTTTGCTCCGCACATTCATAAGGATACTCGGTTAAATAAGGTAAAGCTTGAACAGCATACCATGCAGGATTTGATGTGTATTCTAAAGTAAGTGCATAATTGCGAAGCGTGTTAGAATTTTTGCTATCGATTAGTTTTTGAAATTTAAACTCTTTTTCAGTATTTATTCTAACAGGCAATGGCAACGTTTCTGTTACCAACATAGAATTTAAAACTACAGGAATAATATTTTGTTCGCCATCGCTTTTGTCATCTGCTAGTGCAATTGTTTTTACAATAACAGGATGAAAAAATCCATTTGGGATTTCAATATTCCAAGATACATTTTCGCTTTTGCCTGGTGCAATTGAAATTTTTTGTGTAGCATTTTTTAGTTGAAAATCGTTTTCAATTGACTCGTTTGTAACTGCGTTTAACAATTCCATTTGAGCAGTAGTATTCAATATTTTTTCGCTCAAATTGGTAATTTTTACTTGATACACCATTTTGTCGCCTTCTCTAAAAAAGCGTGGCGTATTGGGCACTATCATCAATTCTTTTTGTGTTACAGTTGTTTTTTCGGCATAGCCAGTTTTTAAATCTGGTGTGTGGGCAAAAGCCATCATTTTCCATTTGGTCAACGATTCTGGAGCTTTAAATTTAAAAATAATATTGCCTTCGGCATCTGTTTTTAAATCAGGAAAAAAGAAAGCTGTTTCATTAAAATTTGTTCGTACTTGAATATTTTTTGATGAAATTTTTTCTAGTTTATTTTTTATAATATCATCTCTATCAACTTTATTTGATTCTTGTGAAATTGGAGAAGGTGGAGGTGGCGGTGGAACTGATTCGGTTGCAGCTGAAACATCATTCATTTCTAAAGGAACTGCCTTTTCTAAACTTTTGGTTTTCATAACTCTTGGACTAGCAGAATTTTCCATATCCATTCTACTTCCCCTAGTTATCCTATTACTTCCTTCTCCTACTGAAAAACCAAAATGTATATTTAGCAAATCCAATCCAAAATAATTTAAATGCGGATACATTTTATTATAAGTAGAATATTTATATTCAGGATTGTAATAATTCATCACTGGTGAAATGCCAAAAGTTTCGTGTTGCCAAATTGTATTTGTGCCATTAGTTGGAAACAAATTGGGCATATCCCAGTTATGCATTTTCAAAGCATCTAAAGAAGCATCATACATTGAAGCTAAAACCTCGCTCATTATTTTTTCTTTTTTCGTACCGCTTATTTTTATACGCCATTCTTGTTCGCTTCCTGGCAAAATTTTATCTCTAAAGGTTTCAAAATTTATTTGCAATTCTTTGTTGCTCCAAGGCACATCAATATTTAAAACTTCAAAATAGAATCGATTGTTTTTTACAAATAAATATTCTTTCATTATGCCACCTCTATCATTTTCTACAATAGAAATTTCTTCATTCTTTTTTCCATTTGTTATGGTATAAAATTCTATCTTTTCATCATCAGTTCTTGCAATATTTTCTATTAAAAATAATTTGTCAAAAGCCGACTGAAAATTTAACATCACTTTTTCATTTGGCTCTACTTTCTTTTTATTTGCTTGCACAGCAATTGTTTCCGAATTTAACACTTTCGGGTCTGCTCCATTTCTTAATCTTATAAAATGCTTTGCTAAAACCATTTCGCCATTTTTATCTTTGGTGCTGGCTTCAATTAAATACCAAGCATCGTCTGGCGAAATTTTTTGAAGATACACTGGATAGTCGCCATCAATTTCTACATCTTTTGTCCAAACTGTTTTTTCCACTGCCCAATTTTCTTTATCGTTTTCGTTTTTATATTCATAATCAGGAAAGGCTGAAATAAATTCTTTTTCCGTCATCAAATAATCTTGAGGAATTTCCCAAAAACGTTTTTTGGAAATTCGTTTGGGCGATGATAATTTTTTAAATTCCAAATGTACCGTTGCTTTTTGCGGCACTTGATTGGTGTTTGTACATTTTAATCCAAAGGCATTAAAATCATTAAAGTTTTTTTGCTCATCAGCATCAATGCTTAATATTAAAGATTGATAACCCACAGAAACTATTTGAGAACCGCTTCTTGTTTCGCCATTGATATCTGTAACATCTGCATTGATTTCAAAATCAAAAAAGGGTAATGATTTTTTATCAATACTTTTATCGGCAATGGCATCAAATTCGATTTCAAATTTTCCATTGATATCTGTTTTAGAAGTACCATTTTTTATCTCCATTTCTTGGCTGGAAAAATTTGCTCCCCAACGATAATAACACCAAAAATATGGAAAACGTGCTTTTCTAGTAACTCGATATTTTACATCTGCGCCATCAATATTATTTCCTGTAAATGCTTTTGCAACTGCCGAAATTTTTATGTTATCATTTAATTGAAAATCAGATTTTAAGGTGTCAAAAACAATTTCAAATTTTGGACGTTTATATTCTTCAATATTTATTTCTGCATTCCCAAAATCTGATACCAATTGAAACATTCCAGTAAGCAATCCTTCTGGAGCTTTAAATGTGCCATTAAATGTGCCATATTCATTGGTTGTAAAAGTTTGTTTTTGAACTTCTTGCCAGTTCATATCTATTAATTTTACTTCAATTTTTTTATCTTTTAAAACAATATTTTCTCTTCCTCCTTTGCTTGATTCTAATACTAATCCTTTGAAATAAATTGTTTGACCTGGACGATAAATACTTCTATCGGTGAAAATAAAATGATGTTGTACAGGTTGATTATTTTCAATTTCATTTCCATAAACTTGAATGTCATTTAGCCCAATATATTTTTCATTATCTTTCTCAAGTTGCACATCAAAATTTTCATAGTTTTCGTATCTTTTTAAAGTTACTTTTCCATTTTTATCGCTTATTAAAGTTTCAGCTTTTACGCGCTTATATTTTCTTGAATTATAATCGTAATCATTTTTCCAAAGTGTAACTTTTGTATTTTCGATAGGCATTCCTGATTTTCTATGCAATACAAAAAGTGTGTTTCCATTTTTGTAAGTCGATGAAGCATTAATAAAAGCTAAGTCTGTAACAGCTATAAAATTTATAGATATCGGATTTTTTGTTGAATTAAAATCAGCTCCATTTGTAAATAAAATGGCATAATAGCCTGTTGGCAATGAATTGATTTTTATTTCTGTGCTGTGTTGTAAAAAATCATTTTCAGTTGGCAATTTTATTTCTTCTTCTGTAACACTTTTTCGTTTTATAAATTGACTATTTCGTGCTTCTAATTGATCATAGTTTTTTGAGTTGATATATTCTTGTTCATTAATAGAAACCACTTTGTAGTTAAGTGTATTTGCATTTTTATAATTAATGTGTGCTAAAATATTATCCCCTACAGGAATTGCTTTTTCGATTTGAGTAGTTAATGATTTTTGTTCAAGTTGTATCAAAAGATTTTTTGCATGTGCTGCTCCTTCTGAGTTTGGAAATTTTTTAATTATTTCATCTAATGAACTTTTAATAGGCGAAAGTGATTTTTTTTCATTCACAAAAGTGTTATACTTTTTTTCGACTATCAAACAGTTTACTTCGGCAGCAGCTTCTGTATTTGGAAATTTTTCATTGATTTCATTTAAGGCATTTAAATAAAGTTCTTCTTTGTTTTGTAATGTAGAATGTTGTAAAACATACTTTAATCTTTTTACATCCATATCTATTAAAGCATCGTTTTCGTTTTGCAACAAAAGTTGTTTCAGCGATTCTTGATAAAGTTTAATGCTCATAAATTTTTCCGAAGAAGCATCTTTATTTTCAAATTTTATTTTAGTAAAATCAACTACATTTGAAAAAAAGTTTTCATTATCCAATTCAAAAACATAAACAGGCTTAGTGATTTGAAAACCCGTGTTGGAGTAATAATCTATTGCATCGTTTATTAAAACATCATATAAATTCGAACGAAGTTTTTGAGTGTTTTCTCCTGGTGTAATTAATTCATTCCATTGTGAGATATTAATTTTAGATGTTTTTTCTTTTTCTAAAATTGACATGTTATAATAAAAAGAAATTTTGTCAAAAAAATCTTGGGGTGTCCATGTTTCAATATCTGTTTTGTTTTTATTGTCTATAATTTCTGTTCTGTTTAAAATTTGATATTGAAATTGTTGGTAATAATTTTTATAAAGTTTTGCAAGGATATTTGCCAAAAGTTGTTTTTCTGGAGCAGTAGAAAAATTATTTAATTCTTTCTCAAAAAATATAATATGATTCCACTGTGCTTTTTCATCTCTTTCACTTTGGCTTGCACGCAAATAACAAAGTGCTTTAATGGTTTGTTCCGAATTTTTAGCTGCTCTTGTTTTTTGCAACAAAGCAAGAATCAATTTTTCGGCATCTTTATTCTTGTTTTCTTGTAAGGTGGTTTCGATTTTTTTCCAATCAGCATTATAGTTCATTAGTTGTGCTTGAATATTTTTAAAAAAGAGTAATGAAAATAAAATAATTAAAAGT
>JAGNRR010000231.1 GCA_017988595.1 Chitinophagaceae bacterium | reverse complement strand
ATAAAATTAATAATACTTTTTACGCGATTAAATATTTAAATAATTTAACAGTTTACACATTTATGGAAAACTACAGTAATATTAGATATTTACAATTTAATAACCCATCTTTTGTATTTAAAGTTAAAACAGGAAATTATTTACCTGAAAAAACTTTAATAAAGAATTTTGATCATATAATCAATACCTTAAACTTTAAAACTATACAAAATAAAAAATCATTATGATTTAATTCTGAAGATATTTATACTTTTTTAATGGAAAAACATGATTTTTGAAGCGCTGGTTTATTTAAAAATGATGATATTTTTAATTTTATAAATTGATCTGATAGTATTATATTAAAATGAAAAAATAGTATGTACTCGCATATGGATATTTTTTTTTTTACTAATTATTTACTTTTAAATTCACATATCGTAACATTAATGAATTCTAGATGAGAGTTCTCAACATATATAAATAATTACTTTAATAAATTATTTTTTTCACAAAGCAAGCAAATGTTTATATTTAATAATTGAAAAAATTTAAAATTGTCGAGAGAAGGTTGACGTTGTAGATTATTATTATCTAGAAATCAAAATTCATTGTATAAAAAATATACAAATGAGTCAGATTTGTTATGAGTTGTCGAAAAAAATGCAAAAGATTTAATACCAGGATGAGCTATGATCACACCTTTTTCATCTAGAACTAAATATACTTTAATAGGTAAAACTGATATAGGTTTATGAGTTGTAGTTTTTACATTAATATCATCAATGATAAGTTGCTCTAATTTTATAATGACTTATAGATATCTATCAACATTAAATAATAGAAAAATGAGAGATGCTAGATCTTTTTTTACGGAAGCTGTACTTGCTACATGTTGAATGGCTATATGCGCCAACCCAATGCTTATTTTAGGTATTTTAATGTTATTATCCGATAGACATTGAAAAACATCATTTTTTGACTATTCCGGTGGAGGTGATACTGTATTATTTCAACACATGTTTTGATTTTTCGGACATCCTGAAGTTTATATCATTATAGTTCCTTGTTTTGGTTTTGTAAATACAATTCTATCATTTTATTTAAGAAAAAGAATATCAGCTAGGGCTAGTTTAATGTATTCAATTTATACAATCGCATTTTTAGGTTTTTTTGTTTGAGGACATCATATGTATATGGTTGGGTTAGCTCATACAACAAGAATGCTTTATAGTACATTAACTGTTATGATTTCAGTACCAGCAGCTACAAAAATTATGCATTGATTGGTTACTTTTGTAAATAGTAGTGTTCATATAGAATTACCTTTAGTCTTTATACTTTCATTTATTTTTTTTTTCTTATCCGGTGGTATAAGCGGTATGTCAGTTGCTCACACAGGTATGGATGTTTTATTTCATGATACTTTTTTTGTTATTGGTCATTTTCATGTAATGTTAGCTGGTTCTTTAATGTTTGCTGGTTTCGCTGGTGTATATTTTTATTTACCAGCTATTTTCGGTGTTAGGTATAATAGATTATTTGCCTATTTACATTATATTTATTATACAATAGGTCAATTATTTACAGTTATACCTATGATATGATTAGGTTACGCTGGTATGCCTAGAAGAGTTCTTGATTATCCAGCTGCTATGGGCGGTTGACATAGTTTATCTACATCAGCTCATATGGTTAGTATAGCTGGTATATTATGTTTTATTATAATGCTTTTTGATAGTTTAAGAAAAAAAAAAGCATATATAATTAAAACATTTGGTATTGGTCGTTATAACACTAGATTAAATTTTTATATGTATGAAATACATAGAAATAAGTACTGATTACATAAATCACAAACATTACAAAAAAATAATATATATAAAACAACAACTAGAAATTATAATAAAGTAGTAAATTTCGAGTTATACGAATCTACTGTATTCTATTATACATGAAAATAAATTACATATATATGTTCAACGAGTATTTATTTTTACAAATTTTATTAATATTAGTTATTTTTTTTTTATTTTGAATAACTGATATATATAATTTACTTATATTAGGTATTTTTTATTTATTTTTATTCAGTATCATGGCTTTATATAATGACGTGGATATTTTAATTAGTTTTCTTATTATTATAGATTTAGGTGTTTTTTTAGTATTATTTGCTTTTTTATTGCATTTAAATAAATTTTTAACTTTTAAAAATATATACGATTACTCGTTTAAAAATTTATTTATAGTAAGTATTATAATTATTTTTATTACTTTTTTTTATATATTTATAAATTTTACTAATATATATAATTTTAATAAAATTATCGAGTATACTTGATTTTTTTTTATATCTTATATTGATTATTATTATTTGTTTGTCTTACATATATTTCAGCTAAATACAAGAGCATGAATCTATATGCATTTTGTGCTCTTTTCATATTTCTAAATTGTTATGTTTCATTCGTTTTGGAGTGCAAATATAAATATAAATTAATTAGTTGCAAACTTTTACACAACCAAAAATAAGATTGTTTATATCTTTTTTAGCATGTTAGTTGTTAGTAATTGTTAATAACTGGCTTGTTGATATGAATTTGTAAATAAAAAATATAATTTTATTTATTCAACATATGATTCTCATAAAATTGATTCAAAATCCATTCATCGCAATAAACAGGATTTATTTTCGGATTATTTTTTACATGTTTTAGTAAAGCAGAAAAATTATTTGGCAATCGATTGAAATAACGAAATGCAGAAGGCAACGTGCCAAACATACATTCAGCCAATAAAAAATAGGCATCATTTCTCGCCATTCCAGAAGCGCGAACCATTTGCCGTTCAGCAGGATTGATACGATATTTTTTTACATAGCTCAATAAATTTTGATGATAATTTACATCTTCAGTAATTGCCATAACCGAATTATATCTTGGTTGTGTTTTATCT
>JAGNRR010000230.1 GCA_017988595.1 Chitinophagaceae bacterium | reverse complement strand
GTATTCTAGTTCGTTCATACCATCAAAATTATATCCATATAATTTCAAAAGTAATTCATCAGATTTTTCAGACCACCAACCAAATAAAATCATTAAAAATGCTGTTGATAATAACATAAGTAAAAAGTTAATTATAAATGGTATTTCAATTTTGCTATAAATATTGGAATAATAATAAGTAATGTAAATATTAAAAAAAATGAAATAGCAATTAATATTTCCATATTTTAATTTGAAAACTTATTTCTCAACTAATGAATAATTATTTTTTGAGTAGATTTTTCGCTTGGTGTTTCGATAGTTAAAAAATATGTGCCGTTTTTTTCAAGATTTTTTACATTTGGTTCAAAAATATTTTCACCCACAACAGCATTTTTAAGGAGTTGTTCTTCGATAATTTTACCCTCTAAATTGTAAATAGTTATTGTAGTTTCTTGTTTTTTATTTAAATAAAATCGAACATTAAAACTTCCTAAAGATGGATTTGGAAAAACTTGCATTTTCAGCGAACCAACACTTTGATTATTTAATTCATCAATAGTTGTAACACCATTTTTGATAATATAAACTTTAAATATTTGGCTACTAGCACTGCTTTGAGTACCAGTATTGGTAAGAAAAATATTTGCTGCTGTGCTACTTATGCCACCAAAAATATACCCCACTAATGTTGTATCTGCAGTAATAGCATTTAATTTCAACACTTCATTATTATAATGCGGTATACTTTTAATTGGAATAAATTCTGCTCCTGTACCTAATAATGCTGGCATTTCTATGGGCAATTTATATTCCGCCATAACACCAGATGCATTTCTAGTAACTCGTGCAATGGTTTTTACAAATGGCACATTATTATCTTGTACAAGTGTTCCTAAACTATCAAAATACTGTGCAATTCCACCAAAAAATATATTATGCATTTCATTATTTTGGGCATCATAAATCGGTACAACTGGACAATGATAATGATTGTAATATTGTTGAAAACTATTATTTACTGTATAATTTACACTATCAACATTTACACAATTTAAAAAAGGCAAATCTACTGTTGATTGGAAAACGCCAGAAAACATGGTTATTCCTTCTGCTTGATTTGGTAATATTTGTGCTACTGCATTATAATCTCTTCTATGTAAATTTTGAGCATCAACTAATGATGGCAAATGTGAAACAGATAGATTTACACCATTATCATTGATGACAAATTTTCGAATTGCATTTGTATATTCTTGTGTGTATGAACCACCCCCCATTGGATTATAATTTCCATCAAATTTATTACCCCCTAAAAGATAATAGGTATTGTTTATTTTTTTTAAATGTCCACCAGTAACTGCAAATTGATTGTCGCTTATTTGTCTAAAGTGCGATGTTATTGAAGTGGAATTAATAACAGCATTAATCAAATTGGGGACATTTACTGCTGTAAGATGATCAAAAGTTTTTCTTGTTGCTGTGGCATTATTATAACCATAACCTCCAATTATATATAGCATATCTCCATCCTGATGAAATTGCATATTTGTAGAACTTAATTGTTCTTGAAGAGAAATTGATAATGAAGCTAATGATGCAGTCCACATTTGTAAGTTTACAGGATCTACAACAATGATTTGATTATTATTTCCAACAACATCAAAAGCTGCAAATGGTTGACGACGATGCAATCCATCTAACCTTCCGCCTATTATTAGCCATTTTCCGTTTGATTGACCGTATGCATAAGCTTGTAAACCACCTAAACCAGAAATTGATATTGGCTCGATGTAAATATTAAATGGAGCTGTTTGTGCTTTTAAAGATATTTGGGTGAAAAGTAGAACAACGAGGAATAAAATACTTTTTTTCATTTTGTTTTAAAATTATAGTTGAAATAATTAATTTATGTAAAATTAATCATTTTCTTTCAATTAACTTACTTCCACTTCAGCGCTTTTCTTTGTCTGACGATATAAATATGAATGAAAAATATTGCGTTTTGCAAATCTAAATTGCTTATCTGCATTTATAAATTTTTGAAACCCTGCACTTGAAATGCCAAAATATTCATAAGAAGCACCATCGTTAAATGTCAAATCTAAAACTTGTCCTTTATGTTTATAATCACTTATCCCTGTTTCAATAGTTTGTAAATATTGACTCATTTTAGCTTCTTTTGTTTCATTTGCTATGCTAACTAAAAAATGATAACCATCAATTATTTCAGCACCTTTTAATTTTGCTTCTTCATGCAAAGGATGGCTTTCTTGAAATTTATCAGGATGCCATTCTTTTATTAAAGATTTATAAGTAGATTTTAGTTGAGCTAAATCTGTTGTTGGAAGAACATTAAATAACTTTTTATATTGGTTGATTCTTTTCATAAATTTGGTAATTCTTAAATGGGTTACAAAACTAAATTATAAACTGGTAAATCGATTATTTTATAAAGAAACTGACAAAGCAATAACTAATTCCAACTTAATATTTTGCAAATAACCAATCTAAAATAAGTTGAGATAATGCTTTCTCATTTTTTATAATTTCTTCTATATTTTTAAAGTCAGCTACTGCCCTACTATTATCTTTCCAAATTATTAAATTTGCAGGATCTGCTATCAATTTTTCTTTTGGTTGAGCAATAACTTTTGCTCCACAATGAAAAATAAGTTGACAATATTTTGTTGGCATAATTCGCATGGTTATTCTATCTTCATTGTTAAAATTATAATTTGGTGCATTCCATTTTATATTTTCAATAATATTTTCAGTTGAATTTAAAATAATATTTCTTAATGCATCTATTTCATTTCGTCTTGGATGATTTATATTATCAAGAAATAAATTTACTTCCTTATTAATTTTATTCATTTTCATTTTTTATAAATAAAAAAAACCCCATTAAAAATGAGGTATTTTTTGAACTAATTATTTAATCTTTACTCACTCTTTTTTTTCTTGTCTC
>JAGNRR010000053.1 GCA_017988595.1 Chitinophagaceae bacterium | reverse complement strand
AAAATTAAAGAAGAACCCTCAAAAACTAAAAAACCAATTGAGAAAGCTCGTAAAAAGAAACGAATTCCAATTGGAGGAGCACAACCTTCAACAGATAAACCAAAAGTGCCCTATGCACCACAAGGTGAAAGACGCAGAAACATTAATGCACCAAGAGATTTATCAGATGATAAAGTAGTAGACGAAGCACAAATCAAAGAACGATTAAATGCAACGTTGAATAAAATGGCCGGAAACACAAATCGAAAAGGAACAAAAGCCAAAAGAAGAAAAGATAAAAGAGAAATTTTTGCTGAAAAAAGAGCCATGCAAGACATGGAAGATAGCGAAAAGAAACTTTCTATAACCGAATTTATTTCAGTAAGTGAGTTGGCCAGCTTGATGAATATTGGCATTGCTGATATTATGGGAAAATGCTTAGAATTAGGTATTATGGTTACTATCAATCAACGATTGGATGCAGAGGTAATAGAATTAGTTGCAGGAGAATTTGATTTTGAAGTTGATTTTATTGACCTAGAAGAAGAATCTCAAGCAGACTTAATTATTCAAGATAATGAAGAAGATTTAGTTCATCGTGCACCAATTGTAACTATAATGGGTCACGTAGATCATGGTAAAACATCTTTATTGGATTATATCAGAAATGCAACAGTAGTTGCTGGTGAGGCAGGCGGAATTACGCAACATATTGGCGCTTATGAAGTTACAGTTGGCGAAAATAAAAAAATTACATTCTTAGATACTCCAGGTCATGAGGCGTTTACAGCCATGCGTGCTAGAGGTGCAAAAGTTACCGATATTGCAGTAATTGTAGTTGCAGCAGATGATGCTGTGATGCCTCAAACAAAAGAAGCCATCAGCCATGCGCAAGCAGCAGGAGTTCCAATGATTTTTGCAATAAATAAAATGGATAAAGAAGGTGCAAATCCTGAAAAAATTCGTGAGCAATTATCTCAAATGAATATTTTGGTAGAAGATTGGGGAGGAAAGTTTCAATCTCAAGAAATTTCTGCTAAAAAAGGTTTAAATGTAGATGTGTTGTTGGAAAAAATATTATTGGAAGCTGAATTATTGGATTTAAAAGCAAATCCAAATAGAGAAGCTTATGGAACTGTAGTTGAAGCGCAATTGGATAAAGGTCGTGGTTATGTAACTACGATTTTAGTTCAAAATGGTTCGTTGAAAGTAGGTGATATGCTTGTTGCTGGTCAATTTTTTGGACGTGTAAAAGCAATGACCGATGAAAGAGGACGAAAAGTTGTAAGTGCAGGACCTTCTGCTCCTGTTCAAATTTTAGGTTTAAATGGTGCACCTCAATCTGGTGAAAAATTCAGAATGTATAATGATGAAGTTGAAGCAAAAAATATAGCCTTACATCGACAACAAATTATGCGTGAACAAGGTATAAGAACCAAAAAACACATTACGCTTGATGAAATTGGCAGACGTTTGGCGTTAGGTAATTTTAAAGAATTGAATTTGATTATCAAAGGAGATGTGGATGGTTCAGTGGAAGCATTGAGTGACGCATTACAAAAATTATCTACTGATGAAATTCATGTAACTGTAGTTCATAAAGCCGTAGGACAAATTACCGAAAGCGATGTGCTTTTGGCAACAGCTTCGGATGCCATTATTGTTGGGTTCCAGGTTCGACCATCTTCACAAGCATCTAAAATTGCTGCAGATGAAAATATTGAAATCAGAACATACTCAATTATTTATGATGCCATCGATGAAATAAAATCGGCAATGGAAGGTATGCTTGAACCAAAAATGGAAAAACGAGCTATTTGTAATATTGAGATTAAAGAAATATTTAAAATTACTGGTGTTGGAACAATTGCAGGTTGTATGGTATTAGACGGAAAAATGAAACGAGAAGCTAAAATAAATCTTATTCGTGATGGTATTGTGGTATATAATGGGGAGTTGGCTTCATTGAAACGTTTTAAAGATGATGTAAAAGAAGTAGCTGCTGGTACAGAGTGTGGTTTAAATATTAAAAACTACAATGATATTAAAGAAGGCGACATTATTGAAGGCTATGAAGAAATAGAAGTGAAACGAAAATTATAAGCATCGAAAATTTTTAAAATAAATTCATCGGCAAAGGCTTAGGATTTAAAAAATAAAAATATATATTTGCACTCCGAATTTTGTCCTATTGTGTAATGGTAGCACAGCAGATTTTGATTCTGTCAGTCTTGGTTCGAATCCAGGTAGGACAACAAATAATCCCGAAGTTTATTCGGGATTTTTTATTGAAATAGATTTTCGTTTTATTCAAACAATGAATTGATTTTTTTTCGATAAGATTTGTAGGTAAACAATTCTCTAAATTTTCGAACGTTTTCAATATCAGCAATATTTTCTTTCATTGCTTCAATAAATTTATACCTACCTGTTTGTGTTTCAATTTCTTTACTTAATGTTACTATTTGGTCTGTCATATAACATTCAGAAGTTATTTTTCGTTTAAAATAATTAACTTTAGCTTCGTCATCAACTTTGTTTTTAAAGGTTTCTAAAATTTGTTCAAATTCTTGTTCGCCAACAATTCTTCTGCATCTGTCTGAAATGTAACTAGAAGCTTCAAGAGTAGTGAAGTTATTAGTTGTGTTATCATCATTGGGTTCTACTTCAATAATTTCAGTTTTAATCGATGAAATTTGTTTTTTAGATTCATTTACATGTAAATCAATATCGGATTTGTTCAATTCTTTTCTTTCATATCGAGCTGCTCTGGCTTCAAGTTGTTCTCTTTTTCTATTTTTTTTAGCTTCAAGTAGTGCTATTTCTTTAGCTTCTTCTTCTTTTCTTCGGGCTTCTATGTGTTCTCTTTTAGCTCTTTCGGCAGTTTCCATTTTTAGTCTATTGGCTTCATTAGCAATTTCTTCTTCATGTTCTTCTTGAGCAGTTTTTCTGTTAATTTTTTTTGGAGTAGCTTCTTTTTTTCTTTCTACTTTTTCTTCAATAGCATCTTGTGCAGCTTCAGCGCGTTCTCTTTTTGCTTTTGTTTTTGCTTTTTTTAGTTCTTTTTCGCTATCATCATATGCTTGAGGTGCTCTACTTTGTTCTTCTTTTACCTTAATAATTTCTTTCTTTACTTCTTTTTGATTATCAGGATAAGTAGTTTCTATATTACTTTTAGTTGCATTTTCTTTTTTGATTAATTCTTTCTTTTCTTTATTTATTTTTCTATAATTTTTTTCTACCCCCATTCTTCTATTCAAGGATTCTTGTTCCAATTTTCGACGCTCATACATAGCATAAGTTCTACCTTGTTGAGCAATTGGGGGAGTAGTTGGTGTTACTTTAGTTTTTTCAACGTTTTTGTTGCCTTTGTCTTTTTTTTCTACGTATACTTTTTCTGTTGTTGTTTTTACAATTGGCTCACTTTTATATTCTTCAATAATGTAATCGGGCTTTTTCGCTTTTTTTACAATTTCTTTTTCAAATGGTTTGTTGTCAATATTTTTTGCAACAACTATTTTATTTTCAATTTTATTATTATCAGAAAACAGTTCGCCCGATAATTTATCTTCTAATTTAAACGAAGAACCTACTTTTTTTAGTTTATAGGCATTGCCTTGTTCACTTCCAAGCACTTCAAAAGTGTGTTTTGAGATATTTTTGTTTTGCGTTTCAATTTCTAATTTGTTTAAGCCAGATTTTGCATTTGGTAAAATAATAAATGCATTATTTTTTATTTTTTGTTTTTCGCCATTCAAATAAATGTTTACAGGAATATCGGGATTGAGTTCTAAGAAAACAAAAGATTTTTGGGCAAAAGCGATACTTGAAACAAGTAAGGCTAGGAATAGTAGTTTTATTTTTTTCATAATTTAAAAGTGATTAATTCTTGTTTTTTTTCAACGGTTTGTTTTGTTTGTACTAATATTTTATCAATTGTTGCGGCTTTGGAAGCTTTAAAAACATTTTCCATTTTCATGGCTTCCAAGATAAGTAGGGGAGTGTCTTTTTCTATTTCTTGCCCTTCTTCTACCAATATTTTCAATACCAAGCCAGGCATAGGCGCCACTAAACTATTTTCGCCTTTTTTTGCCGTTATGCCCATGCCCATTTTTTCAACTCTAACTTCCAAGTCTGTTTTTAATTGAACTTGATACGTATTATTATTTAGTTGAATGTTCAATATTTTCTTATCGATATCAAAATCTAATAACGTGGCTTCAATATTTTTATTGTTTAAGGTAAACCAAATATTGTTTTCATTAAGTTGCTTCACTTCTATTTCTTGATTTAGTGCATCAATAGAAATTTCGTTATCTTTTAATTCTAATGCTATATTTTTATTTCCAACGAGTGCAGAATACATAGTTTTTATTATTTATTTAGTGCCCTGTGGTGCTGGCATTTGATTAGATTGTGGCGATATTTTTTGCATTTTTGCCATAATTTTATCTGCAATATCTTTCATTTCATTGCGGCTAGCTGTTTGATACAAAAATCCTAATCCTGACATTTGATAGCGTAAATCATCTTCTTTTTGGCTACGCAATTCTACAGGCAACGTATTTGTGTATTCCATATCATCGTCTACATATTTCAAGAAACCATCAACTATTTTGTTTGCTTTTTCTTTATCGCCAACATTCATATAATTTCCTGTAATGTAAAGCATCGCAAAATTTTCTGGTGCTAAATAATAAGGAAATGAAGCTTCTGAAATATTTTTCATTACATGATCCAATACTTTTTTAGCATCTTCTTTTCTGCCGGCATCTATCAATGCCGAGCTAATTTGGAATGCCAAATTTTTTGTGCCAGATAACATTCGTCTATTGGTTTGGTCGAAATTAACATCAGTTCTTTCGGCACCGCCAAATTCAAATTTGTTTAAAAACAAATCTGTACATTTATCCAACTGCAATCTTTTTGTAGGCAATTGTGGATCTGGCTCTGTGCGAATTGGCACTAATCTAGATACCAAACCTTCTAATTGTAAATATGGACTTAAACCTTGCAATCTTTCGCCTTGAACCGAAGTGGTAGAAAAATAAATTGGGCGTTTCCAATCGTTTGCTGCTACAATATTCAAGATGGCAATATCGCCTTTGGTGATGTAACCTTTTGTAAACGGAACAGAAAATACAATTTTTTCTTCAATTTTTGCCGAATCATTTTTAGATAATAAATTGGTGTTTTTTATATTTTTTTGATTCACATTTAAGTAAAAATTCTTTGTAGGGAAATAGCCTTGTGCTGTTTTTGAATTGCCATTTGGATTTGTATTTTTACAAACAAAAGCTAAAATTTCTTTTAAATCATAACTTGCATTAGCATCCAAATTTGGGTTTTGTTCATAATAAATTTGATTTCTTAAATCGCCTCTATAGTCCACATCTTTCCAAATCATTGGCACAGGTGCAGCATCATTTGTTTTATTTGCCAATTGGTCAATATACCAATCAATGCCCAATAAACTGGTGTTGATTACTCTTACATCTGTTCTGTAACCTTCCACTTCTTGTGCATACCAAAGCGGATAAGTGTCATTATCGCCTTCGCAAAAAAGAATGGCATTTATTTCGCAAGCGCCCAAATAATTATGTGCTGTTGCCAATGCCAACGTTTTGTGTGATCTGTCGTGGTCGTCCCAATTTCTATTTGCCATTAAAATTGGCACAGCCAAAAGACATAATACCCCAGCTACAATATTGGATAAACTTCCTTTTAAGAATTTTGATAAAAGCTCCGCAACCATCATAACGCCAAGCCCAATCCAAATAGCGTATGCATATGTTGCGCCAGCAAATGCGTAGTCTCTTTCTCTTGGTTGAATTGGTGTATTGTTTAAATAAATAACAATGGCTAATCCTGTAAAGAAAAATAATAAGCCAACGATAAAGGTATTTTCTTTATCGTATTTATATTGAAAAAATAAGCCAAGTAAACCAAGAATAAATGGTAAAAAATACAATTCATTTCTTGCTTTGCTATCTCGTAAACCTTTTGGCATTTTGTCAATATCGCCTCTGCCAAACATTTTATCAATCGGTTTTATACCTGATAACCAATTTCCATTTTGAGGCTCGCCATAAATATTTTGAACATCATTTTGACGACCAATATAATTCCAACAAAAATACCGCCACCACATTTGATTGACTTGATAGTTAAAAAAGAAACTAAAATTATCACCGGCTGTAGGTTTTTCATTTTCTGCTAAGCCCAAATATTGTCGATAAAAACTTACATGACTCGGATCATTATTATCCCAAATACGTGGAAAAATTCGTTCATCTTCCGAATCATATTTATAGCTGTCAATACTTTTTCCTTGCTCTACATATTTTCCGTTTTTATTGTCTTGCCAATATTTCATACTGCCTTCATTATAGCCAATTGGACGAGCAGTAAAATCTGGTCCTTTTAAATGAGGAATAGCACCATATTGCTCACGAGCCAAATAACTTACCAAAGAAATGGCATTATCTGGATTTGTCATATCAATAGGCACATCAGCTTTTGAACGAATAACCGTTTGAAAAAATGTAGAATAACCTATCATGATAAACACAAAACAAAGTGTGCCTAAATACAAAAAATACTTGTTGTTTTTTTGTGCATAGTGAATAATGAAATAAGATAAAACACCCAATGAAATTAAAGTAAAAAATACGCCTGAATTAAAAGGAAGTCCAAAATTGTTTACAAACAAAACGTCTATTTGAGAGCAAAGCCATGGCACTTTTTGAATAATAAATAACTGCACAATGCCTGTAATTAAACAACCTAAAGCAAATGCAATGATGGAACCTTTTAAGGTTACTGTATATTTTTTGAAATAATAAACCATTACAATTGCAGGAATCGTAAGTAAATTCAATAAATGCACCCCAATAGATAAACCTAAAATAAATGCAATCAAAATAATCCATCTGTCACCAAAAGCATCATTATGTTTATCCAACGAATCTTCCCATTTTAAAATGGTCCAAAAAACTAAAGCGGTAAGCAATGAAGACATGGCATAAACCTCAGCCTCAACAGCCGAAAACCAAAACGTGTCCGAAAACGTGTATGCCAATCCGCCAACGATGCCTGCAGCCATTATGCCGATGATAGAATTATTATTTAATTCCAATTTATTGATACTTACAATTCGTTTTGCAAAATGCGTAATAGTCCAAAACAAAAATAAAATGGTAAATCCACTACACAATGCCGAAAGAATATTTACGCCCAATGCGCCATTGCCTTCGCCAAAAATAATGGTAAACAACCTGCCAATTAATAAAAACAAAGGTGCACCAGGTGAATGCACTACTTCCAATTTTACGGCACCAGCAGCAAATTCGCCACAATCCCAAAAACTCACTGTGGCTTCTTTTGTCATTAAATAAACGGCACAAGAAATCAAACATACGATCCAGCCTGTAATATTATTTATTTTATTGTAATTCATATTTTGGATTTAATTAAGTAGCAAATATAATTAAAACCTCTTTAGAATTTGCGCTCTAGATATTTATTTTATTCGATTTTTAAGTTTTTATTAATATTTTATCTCAAACCCCAATTCTTCCATTTCTTTCCAAAAGCTTGGAAAAGATTTTGCCACACTTTTTGATTCGGAAAGAATAATATGAAAACCTAAAACGGCTAGCAAACTTCCAGCCATAGCTATTCGGTGGTCATTGTGGGTATTGATTTTTATCGTCTTTGAAAAATCAACATTTTCGTTTTTTTGTTTACAAACTAATTCATCATTTTCCCAAAGGGGTTCAATGCCAATTTCAATTAATATTTCCTTTAGGGCTTCAATACGATTACTTTCTTTAAGCACCAAACTTTTTAATCCAAGAAAAGAAACTTCTCGATGTAACATTGAAGCAGCAACAATAAATGGAATTGACAAATCTGGAGCGTTAAGCAAGTTATATGTTTCTTTTTCAGGAAAATTTCTATACATATTCTTGTGGCAAATAACAAGTTCATTTTCTTTTTCAAACGTTTCTACATTCAAATTTTTACAGAGCGAAACAATAGCTTCATCACCTTGAAGTGTATTTAATTTTAAATTTTGGAAATGTAAACCTTGTGTTTCAATCGTTTTATTTTTTTGACTTAATAATAATATGCAATAAAAAAAGCAAGCACTGCTCCAATCTTTTTCGATGTTTATGGATGTAGAAAAATTGATGTGTTGCGGTTTTATTTCAATACAATTTTTTTTGAACGTGTTTTTTATGCCTACTTCTTTTAAGCAATTTAATGTTTGTAAAATATAGGATGTCGAAGAAATTTCTCCGTCGATTTCAATTCGCAATCCATTTTTCATTTTTGGTGCAATAAGGCAAAGCGCTGAAATAAATTGGCTGGAAATTGAGCCATTTATTTTTACTTTTCCACCATCAATTTTTTTTCCAATAATTTTTATTGGTGCAAAATGTTCTTTATCTAAATAAATTATTTCTGCACCCAAACTTCGCAAGGCATTCACCAAATCGGCAATGGGTCTTTCTTTTAACCGATTTGTGCCGGTTAATATTTTTTCTTCATGTTCTTGTATGGCAAAGTAGGCAAGCAAAAATCGGAAACAAGTTCCTGCATCTTGGCAATCAATTAGTTGTTCCTTTTTAGAAGAATTTAAAATGTTATTTAATAAAACAGTATCATTTGCGGTAGATAAATTTTGGATGTCAACTTCGCTATTCGACAAGGCTTTTAAAATCAAATATCGATTGCTTAAACTTTTTGAAGTGGGCAAATCTACATTACCAGTTAAATTATTTTTATGAAAAGAAATTTCCATTTTGTAAATTTAAATAGCATTCAATTTTTGCAATTCTTCTATCGAAACTGAAGATTTTATTTTACAATCTGCCACAGCTTCAAGCAAACTCATTTTTATATCCTTAGTATTTTTTTTGTCTTGCAATAAAAAAGGGAGCAAATTTTCTAAGTCAAACGTATAATCAAGTTCCTTAAAAAAATTTACTTTAAATGCCAAAAGCACTTCATAAATTTCTTGCACCTTAAAACCTTTTTGAATGCTCAATTGTAATTCGTAAATCATGCCTAGCAAAATAGCTTCGCCATGAAAAAGTTTGTTTTTTGTAGTTAGGCTGTGGCTTTCAATGGCGTGTCCTAAGCTGTGTCCAAAATTTAATTGTTGTCTTTCATTAGCATCATTTTGGTCTTTTTCTACTAGATTATTTTTATAAGCAACATGTTTTTTTATAACTTCTGTAGATAATAAATCTGTAAAATCTTTGATTGTAGAAATATATTGCAATGCATTTTTATTAAACAGCAATACGTGTTTTATCATTTCTACCACACCATTTTTGATTTGCCTTTCGGGTAAAGTTTGGAAAAATATTGGATTAAAATAAATTGCTTTTGCTTCATTAATTGTTCCCAATTGATTTTTTGAATGATGGAAATTAATGCCATTTTTCCCACCGATAGCGGCATCACATTGCGCCAAAACTGAAGTAGGGCAATGTATAAAAGCTATACCACGTTTGTAAATACTTGCACAAAATCCGCCAATATCTGTAATTACGCCACCGCCTAAATTTATAAGCAATGCATTCTTATCTAAATTTAGTTTTGCAAATTCATTAAATATGATTTCGCATGTTGCCCAGTTTTTATGTTCTTCACCTTCGGGAATGACAATTAAATTCGCGCTTCTAAATTGAGGAAAAAGAGCTTCAAAAACAGAAATACAAAAACCATTTGTTTTGCTATCGCATAAAATAGTGATGCTAGAATATGATGAATTTTTTATAAACTCAACTAGATTTTTTTCTTCATGTTGAAAAAAATGAGTTGTCATATTTTTTCTACAATTAAAGGTGAATCAATGCTCCAAGCATCAGGTTTATCTGCAAACCAAGGTTTTATTTTTTGCCAAGTGGCTGTAAATAATTCACTGGTTCTGTATTTTTCTAAAAAAGTGTCGTCTTGCCATTTGCTATAAGTAAAAAAAACACCTCTGTTATTATCTTTTAATAATTCTAAATGCTCACAGCCTTCGCAAGCAATTATTTTTTGTTTTATAGATTCAAATAAGGATTTGAAATCCTCAATATGTTCTTCTTTAAATGTCATTTTTACTAATCGTATCATTCAAAAAATATTTTTACTTGTTGATATAAAAGGGAACTTTCGTTTTGTAGATTGAAACCAAATAATCCAGCGGCATTTCCTTTGTTTATGGCTATTTCCAAATAATTTGCACTATTAAATCGACAAAGTTTTTCGCCAACACCCACATGGTTATAATGTGTTGAAATTGACGTAATTTCATCATTTCCTACAAGACGTAATTTAAAATTTCGTCCCATTGACACTTCTTCAAAATAAGCTTTTGTAACATTCAAAACCACATTTTCAAAATTATCAATGTAAAGCACAGTTGCGTTCAACACATTATTATTATAAAATGCTTGCGATGATTTTTTTATTAATATATCATCAGCCGTTACTTCATCCATTACATCTTCTTTTTCATTTTGTAAAATAGCTTCAACCGTTTCTAAATATCTTTTTGTCAATGATTTTACATTGTAGGGTTCATTGATTTTTGCATTTAGTTTAAATAATTTTACAGGACTATCCTGAAAAAGTAAGGTGATAAAACCATTATTAGGACACAGAATATGTTGTTTATTTTCATAAACATAAATAATTTCTTCGCTGGTGTTTCCATATAAATCCACCATAATAAAATGAATGGTTTCTTCTGGAAAATTTTTAAAACTTTGTTTAAATAAATAGGCTGCTTGTTGTAAATTAAAGGGAGCAACTTGATTATTTATAGAAACAAAAGTCGCGTTTTTAATAAACTGATAAGTTAAGCCTTCAACACTTGCAGGTGTTACACTTTGCGCACCAAAATCGCTAAGCAATG
>JAGNRR010000229.1 GCA_017988595.1 Chitinophagaceae bacterium | reverse complement strand
TCTGACGCAATAGGATCTAAGCCAGCTGTTGGTTCGTCTAAAATCAGCACATCTGGATTGAATAAAAAAGCCAAACAAGCACTTACTTTTTGTCGAGTTCCGCCAGAAAGTGTACCCATTCTTTTGTCTAATAATTTATCTAATCCAAACTCAGTAAATAATTCTTCATCTAAAGAAATTGTATCATCTTTTCGGATGCTTTTCATCATATCAAAAATTTGTCCGATACTCATATTCTCAGGATATTTTCCAATTTGCGGCATATAGCCAATGTGTTTTCTGTATTTCCAGTCGTGTGCAATATTTTTATTATTGAACAAGATGCTTCCATTATCAGGAACTACCATGCCCAATATGCTTTTAATTAATGTAGTTTTGCCACTTCCATTGGGTCCGATTAAAGCAATACATTCTGTGCTGTTACAATTGATTGAAACATCATCAAGTGCAACTAATTTGCCAAATTTTTTAGTAACATCTGAAATTGAAATCATAGTGGAAGCGCTTTCATTAAAGGTGAATCATCTATTAAATTTTCAGGTGTAATACTAGGAATTATTTTTTCTGTTTTGTCTAAAATTGTTACCATAAAACTTCGAAAAAGCATCATTGCTGGTGGCATTTTTTCCAATATCATAGAAAATAAACTTACAGGTCTGTATGGTATATCGCCAAGTTTGTTTTTATCCAAATCATATCCTTCATATTTGTCCCAATAATTAAAATTAAATGTATTTAACACTAAGGAGCCATTGGTACCTACATCAAAAGTGTTACTTAGAAAATTATTTTTTGTAACTACAATGTCCATGCAATTTGCCTGTATCTTCATTGCCCAACCGTTGTTTTTAAATAGATTGCGTTCCATCTGCACACGACTTACACCTTCCATAAAAATGCCACTGGTATTTCGTACAAATTGATTGCCTTCTAAATAACTATCAGAAATTTCTTTCAGCAATAAACCGTAAGCAGCATCGCCCCAGTTTTCTTCAAAAAGATTATTAAACATTTTTACACCATGTGTAAACATCACTGCAACGCCTGCACCATTATTTCGGAATACATTTGTTATGTATGAATCATTATTTGAAAACATAAAATGCAATCCATAGCGAATATTATTGGTAGAAATATTTCTCCAGATAACAGAGTTGGTTACAAATTCAAAATAAATGCCGTCGCGGTGTCCTTGTATTTTATTTCCAATAATCTGCATACTATCGCATTTCCAGCAATGAATGCCATTTCCAATTTGTTGCTCTTCTGTTGCAGAAGATTTCAATAGATTGTTTTTTATGAGACAGTTAATTCCATTTTGCGTATAGATTCCAAAAAAGGTGTTTTCCAAAATATTATTGATGATAGAAACATTTCTGTTATTATAAATTTTAATGCCAGCAGGATCATCCAACGTGCCGATTCCAGAATTTTTAATTTTAAATCCATCTATCGTTACATGATTTGCACGTACTGAAATAATCTCATATTTTCCTTCACCATCTAAGGTAGGATGTTGGATGCCTTTTAAAATAATTTCTTTATTTACAACAAGATTTTTTTCTTTATAGATACCAGCTTCTACCAAAATAGTGTCGCCATCTTTTGATAAATTAATTGTTTGTTGAATAGAATTATAATTACTTGAATTGCTTACATGATAGGTTGCAGCAAATATTGGTGTTGTACATAGAATAAATAAGAAACGTAACATATAATTTGTTATTGAAATAATTCATTCCAATTGATGCTTTCACCTTTAAATTTTTCCATAGTTGTATTCATATCATCTACATTGGAAAAAGCAGCAATATTGCCACCCATAGGACTTCTTAATTCTACACTTTTAACTAAATGTGCTTCAGATGCTTTGATAAAAGCATGATTTCCGTTATAATCTGTTAGATAGATATCTTTAATTTCATTTTTTGCATTACTATTCTCTTTTACATATCCTAAAACACAATGAATATCATCGAACATAAATATCTTGCCTTTTTTTGTTATGATTTCAGCAGGAAAACGTGCATCGCTTATTGTCATTTTACAGTAGTCACATTGGCTAATACCTAGCTTAATTGGTTTTGGTTGTGTGGAACACGAAGTAAAAATAAAACTAGAAACAATTAATAAAATTATTGAAGACATTGAAACAGATTTTTTATTTTTTGAATTTAATCTGATTTCAATGATTACAAAAATTAACAATAAAATACCAACAGCAATAAATATCCAACCACCAATATCAGGAATTGAATAAGCACCGAAATTTAGTAATTGTTTATAGCCGATTAATGGTGGCTGATATGCCATACCTGGAACAATGATAGCTGCTTTTGGATCTAAGTTATGACCATAATTGTATTCCCATCTCCAGAAATCAACCATTGCTAAAATACCAAACGCAGCAAACAGACCCAAAAGTACATACATGAATTTTTTATTACCAACCGCTGCTACAATAATAAAAAGTAATGCAAAGAAACCAATGATATAAGGTAATACAGTGAATTCAATAAAGTCATTTGCATGTAAGGTTTTCATTCCAATGTAATGATTAAGTCCATTGATGATATCAAAGTCGCCACCTAATTTATTTGCGTAGATAAGCAATCGCAGACCTTCCGGATATTGTGGTGCATCCAAATCAATTCTCCAAATTGGTACAAATTGAACAGCAAACAACGCTACGCCACAAACAGCAATTCCAATTCTAATCCAGATATTAATTTTATTATGTTGCATGTTTTTTAATTAAATTTTTAAAAAAAAATGGAACAGGATTTTGACTACCTGTTCCACTCCTGAAAATCAGATATCAAATGTTAGTTTGTTTTTTCTGGAGTTGCAGCCGGTTTATTGGTTCCTGTACTAAAGGTTATTGGAACACTGCTGCCAGCTGGTGAAACTCTAATATAACCTTGCATTTCCTGATGCAACGCACTACAGAAATCGG
>JAGNRR010000228.1 GCA_017988595.1 Chitinophagaceae bacterium | reverse complement strand
ATATTGAAAAGATATTGTGAGTGAAAATAATTTTTCGATTGCTAATAATGCTGAACTTATACCTATAAAAAACAATATTGAAAACAAAAATGAAATAAAAAATCGTTGTAGAATATAGACATTAAACTGCCAAAAAAATAATATATCTTCAGTATTGTGATAAATTATAAATGAAACAAGTAACTGAAAACATATAAAAATAATTATAAATCGAATGATAAAAAACCATTCTAAATAATTATTTACATCGGGCAAAGAAAAATAATGAAGCGATAAAAAACAAAATCCTAGAATTACTAAGCCTATTTTTTTTGCTGTATCAAATTTATATTTTTCACGAAGAAGTGCAAATGAAAAAAATAATGAAATGCCACAAAATGCTTCCATTCCTATTTTAAAATAAAAATTGCTTTGTTCTATATTGAAATCAAAAAAATGATTTGATGTGATTAAAAACACTGTAGCCAATAAACTACAACCCAAAACAAATGGAAAACGCATAAATGCATTTAGGATTTGAAGTATTGTTTTTGTAAAAAAATTAGATTTCAACATTATTATTTCTGTAAATTTAGTTTTTTAATTTAATTTTGGAAACAAGATGAAAAAGTATATCATTTTATTATTTTCAGTTGTTGCTTATTTTTCTTGTAAAAAAGATCCAAAAGTAATTGATAGCAATTCAAATTTCAATGCAACACCTTATGAATATAAAGTGCCATTGGGTTTAAACAAAGTTCCTGTTCCTGCAGATAATCCATTAACCGTTGAAGGTGTTTATTTGGGTAGAATGCTTTTTTATGAAAAACAATTATCAGCAAACAACACTCAAAGTTGTGCTTCTTGTCATTTGCAAAATCGTTTTATGAATGATTCATTACGTTTTAGTGTTGGCATTGATGGCATTTTTGGAAAAAGAAATGCAATGCCTTTATTTAATGTTGGTTATGCAACCAGTTTTTTTTGGGATGGCGGTGCTCCAACACTTGAGAAACAAGCTCTTGATCCAATATTGAATCCTATTGAAATGCATAATACTATGGAAAATGTAATTTCAAAATTAAAAGCTGATGCAAAATACCCTACACTTTTTTCAAAAGCTTTTGGTTCTGAAGAAATAAATACAACAAGAGTTTTAAAAGCAATTGCTCAATTTGAGCGAACAATACTTTCTGGAAATTCAAAATTTGATTTATGGCATAATGGCTTGGCAACATTCACCGAAAGCGAATATCGTGGTTATGAATTATTTTTAAATAATGACAAGGGTGATTGTTTTCATTGTCATACATTAGGAGGATATTTTACTGATTTTGAATTTAGAAATAATGGATTAGACTCTATTCCTGTAGATTTGGGTAGAGCACGAATTACGCATAATCCATTAGACGAAGGAAAATTTAAAACACCAACTCTAAGAAATATTGAATTTACAGCACCTTACATGCATGATGGCAGATTTAATACTTTAGAAGAAGTTGTTCAACATTATAATAAAAACTTTTATTATACTCAAAACTTAGATCCTTTAATTCAAGTTATTCCAAAAAACAGATTGAGTTTGGCTGAAGTGCAAGACTTAATTTCTTTTCTAAAAACACTTACTGATACTTCTTTTATAAACAATCCAGCTTATTCAGATCCTAATTAATTAGCAATTTGAAAGAATTCATATTGTTTTCATTTTTTATTTTTAAAAAATAAAAGCCAGGTTTTAAATTAGTTTCTAAATTTAAATAGGCTTTTGTTATAAAAGATTTTGAAAATACTTTTCTACCATTTAAATCAAAAATCTCAATTTCTATATTATTTTTTATAACATCATTAAAAACTAAATTCAAAGAAGATGAACTTGGATTTTTAAGCGAAACAAATTTATTTTCTTTTTGTATGGGTTCATAAAAGACCGTATTTGAAATATCACTTTTCAAATACGTCATCACAGGTAAATGATCCGAAGATGTATATTTGAAATTAGAAATTACTGCAGTTGCCTCTTTAAAAATAAATGTAGAATTTGGAATAATATCAACATTCAATTCATTTGACACCATCAAATTATCTATTAATCCACCGGCTGAACCTAAATATGTATTTTGTCCAAAAAACAAACTGGGTTTTGTAATACCCGTAAAATCATGAAAAAATAAATCATTATAGGGCGAAGTTGTTAATCCTGTTACAATAGAACCTTCAATTAAATCATTATAATCGCCCATTAAAGCCACTTTCGATGAAGAATATTGAGTGTTAAACGTATCTATTAAATGCATGGCGCCGCATGCTCTTCTATTGTAATCATCTATGGCATCATAAGCTTTAGCATGCATATTTACCATAAGTAACGTATCATTATTAATATTATTTTTAACCTTTGCTTTCATTGCAAAAGGAAAACGACCCGAAGAAAAACACCAATATGGCGAAGTGCTATTTGAAAAAGTAGGATAAGTACTTTGAAACATTCCAAAACTCGCTACATTTTCTATTTTACTTTTTTTGAAAATAAATCCAAGTTTTTGACAAGTTTGATAACCTGGCAATGATGTATTTGAAATTTGAGAACAATAAGGTGAAAGAACACCATCGTAATTGCTGCCAAGTTGTTGTAATAAAAAATTAAATTGTTCAATGGATACCACTTCTTGCATAAAATAAATATCGGCATCCAGCATTTTGAAAACTTGAAGTGCTTGTTGTTTTGCCAAAGCCGTATCACAACCACATTGCGATGGTAATCCAAACCATTTCATATTCCAAGTTGCCATTCTGATACTTTTTGTATCTTCAATAGTTGCAGCAAGCAAATAAATTCTATCAGATAAATTAGTGTTGCCAATAAAAAATGACATAAATTCATGGTAAACAATATTACTTTGATTACTTTGAAAACGAATTTTTATTTGATGTTGAAAATTATTTTGAGTTTTTAAAGCAAAAATGGTGTCATTAAAGTTTACACCATCTAAAGA
>JAGNRR010000227.1 GCA_017988595.1 Chitinophagaceae bacterium | reverse complement strand
CGCTAACACCATGTCGCCATTAAAATTACATACCAGCAAAACGATTGATATTTATTCAGCATTGACTGATACGGCACTTGAATTGCCTTATGTAGACGATGGAATAAGTGCGGGTTTTCCTTCGCCGGCATTGGATTTTGTGGATTTAACGATAGACTTAAATCGCCATTTAATTAAAAATCCTTCATCCACATTTTATGGTCGGGTAAAAGGCGATTCGTTGATAAATGCAGGCATTAGCAATGATGATTTGCTGATTATTGATCGCAGTTTAGAGCCGGTAAATGGCAAAATTGCTGTTTGTTATATCGATGGTTCATTTACAGCAAAGCGTATTAAAATTGCCAAAAAAGAAATTTGGCTAATTCCCGAAAATGAAAATTATCAACCGATAAAAGTAACGGAGGAAAACGATTTTTTAATTTGGGGCATCATTACTCACGTCATTAAAAATTTTTAGATGTTTGCTTTAATTGATTGCAATAATTTTTATGCTTCGTGCGAACGTGTTTTTCGTCCTGATTTAAATGGCAAACCTATTGTGGTATTGAGCAATAATGATGGCTGTGTAATAGCCAGAAGTAATGAAGCAAAAGCCGTGGGCATTCCAATGGGCGCCCCTTCATTTGAATACGAAAAAATATTTTTACAACATGGTGTGCAGGTGTTTTCGGCAAATTTTGCGTTGTATGGCGATATGAGTAATCGGGTTATGGATATTCTTTCCCATTATTCGCCAGATATAGAAATTTACAGTATCGATGAAGCCTTTTTAAAACTCAGCGGTTTTGATTTTTTTAATTTGCAAAATTATGGCGAGGAAATGCGCTTGAAAGTAATCAAATGGACAGGAATACCAGTTAGTATAGGCATTGCACCAACAAAAGCATTAGCCAAAGTAGCCAATCGTATTGCCAAAAAGTATTCCGAAAGAACCAAAGGCGTATACATTATTGACAATGAAGAAAAACGAATTAAAGCCCTAAAATGGTTGAAAGTAGAAGATGTTTGGGGCATTGGCAGACAACATAGCAAACGCTTAAATAAAATTGGCGTAAGCAATGCATATGACTTTACAGAATTGGATGACAGCCTGGTAAGGAAGCAAATGGGCATTGTGGGGTTGCGTTTAAAACAAGATTTAAAAGGTATTCCTACACTTGATTTGGAAGAAACACAGCTAAAAAAATCAATTGCCACAACAAGAAGTTTTGAGAAAAATTATACGCAGTATCAACAATTAGAAGAGCGTATTATTACATTTGCTTCGTCTTGTGCTGAAAAATTGCGACAGCAAAAATCTTGTTGCAATTCGCTAATGGTTTTTATTCACACCAATGGGCACCGAAAAGATTTGCCTCAATATAGCCGAAATATGGTGTTGAAATTACCTTTTCCTACAAATTCAAGTATTGAATTATCAAAATTTGCGACACAGGCATTAAAACATATTTTCAGAACGGGTTATGCGTACAAAAAAGCAGGTGTAATTGTGCAAGACTTTACAGCGGACAGCTGTTTGCAAAAAACATTGTTTGAAAATAGAGATGAACGACATATTCCTTTAATGCAAGCTGTGGATAAATTAAATATGCTTTTTGGACAACAAAAAATTCGTCTTGCTTCGCAAGATGCTAAACGAGTATGGAAAATGAAACAGCAAAAATTATCGCCACGTTACACAACAAATTTAAACGACATTATAACCATAAATCTTTAGTATGTGTTTTCACTCTAAACAATCTAAATCGGCACAAGAATTAAAAAATCGTTTCAAAGCAACATTTGAAAATGAAGCATTATTTCAACCCACAATATACAATGGATTTCAATTTCCTCAAACGCCAGTCATTACCGATAAACAACCAAATACAATTCAGCTTTTTAATTGGGGTCTTATTCCTTTTTGGGCGAAAGATGACAGTATAAAAAAGAATACATTAAACGCAAGAATAGAAACCATTCACGAAAAACCATCATTTAGAAATGCAGTAAATAATCGATGTTTAATACTAGCAGATGGTTTTTATGAATGGCAATGGATAGACGATAAAGGCAAGCAAAAACAAAAGTATTTAATAACATTATCCAACGATGAACTCTTTGCTTTTGCAGGTCTTTGGAGCGAATGGATTGATAAACAAACGGGAGAGCTATTTAACACTTACACCATTTTGACAACTGAAGCTAATGAATTAATGACTGAAATTCATAACACTAAAAAGAGAATGCCTATCATAATAGCAAATGAAAATGATTGGCTAAGTGGGCAACAATTAATAATGAAGAATGAACAATTAATTGCTCAAAAAGTATAAAAAAAACAGGACGAAAGTGGTCCTGTTTTGGCTGAAAAGTTTTAGTGGTTTTTAAATTATCTCAGAAACAATAATTCTCTATATTTTGGTAATGCCCACATGCCATCTTCTACTATCAATTCTAATTTATCAGCGTGGTATCTAATTTTATCAAAATAAGGACGAATAATTTCGGCATAAGCCAATGCGCGTTTATGTGTATCAGTGATTTCATTTGCCTTTTTTCTATCGGCTATCATAGCTTCTACATTATCACTTATGTTATTGATGTGATTTGATACAACTTCAATAATTTCAATTTGCGAACGATACGTTTCTGGTTTTAAACCAATTTCTTTTAACCCTTTTACATTTTCTATCAATTTATTTTGATAAGCCACTGCAGCTGGCAAAATATGATTGCTCGAAATGTAACCCACCATACGAGCTTCAATTTGAACTTTTTTAATATACTCTTCTAGTTGAATTTCGTGACGAGCTTCTAATTCTATTGGAGTGAAAATACCTAAACGTTTGAATAAATCCACACTGCTTTTATCTGCCAAAATATCTAGTGCTTTTACAGTATCTTTATTATTGCTCAATCCTCTTTTGGCGGCTTCGTTTGCCCAAGCTTCACTATAATTATCACCTTCAAAAAGGATGTTTTTGCTTTC
>JAGNRR010000052.1 GCA_017988595.1 Chitinophagaceae bacterium | reverse complement strand
GTGGAAAAATTTGCATACCAATTATTTGTTTAATTTAAACTACAATTATAGCCAATATAAAAAATAAAACTCTAATTTTGATTAACTAAAAAACATCCGATTGAATATAAATAATGAACATATTGAAAATTATTACGATGACTTTTTTACAAAATCTATTAATCAAATTGTAAATGAAAGACATTTAAAACTTGTTTCATTATTAAAAAAGAATGGATTACGGCATAATGCTCAAATATTAGAATTAGGATGCGGTTCAGGAACTTGCACCAAACTAATTGCAAATAAATTAAGTAACCAAGGTGCTATTGAAGCTGTTGATATTAGTTCGAAAACAATTGAATATTTAAATTCTAAAAATAAAGCTTCAAATATTTCTTTTTTCCAAGGAGATATTACTCTTTATAAACCAAAATTAAAACAACTACATTTTATTTTACTTTTTGATATAATTGAACATATTCCTTTAGACAAACACGAATTATTGTTTAATCATTTAGCTAAAATTTCAGGAAAAGACACAAAAATATTAATTAATATTCCAAACCCCGATTATACTGTTTACGATAGAAAACACCAACCCGAATTGTTACAATTAATTGACGAAACCATATATTTACCATTTTTAGCTCAATTAGTTGATAAAAATGATTTAAAAATTTCACATTTTGAAGAGCTAAGTATTTGGGCAAAAAATGATTATCATTTCTATGTAGTAGAGCAAAAAAAAGAATTTATAGAAATAAAATTGCAAGATGAAAGATCGTTTTCAGAAAAAATAATTAATAAGTTTAAACGCATTTTTTATTCTATAAAATATAAAAATTAATTGTTGCTCCATTTCAATTGAATTACTTTTGCAATATGCAAAAAGTAATAAAACAATTAAAAATAAATTCAATTAATTTTGGAACTAGCACAGGCAAAAATTGGTTAAAAACTAAAACCTCAACAATTGATAGTTTTTCGCCTGTAGATGGAAACAAAATAGCCTCAGTTTATACCACCTCTCAAAAAGATTATGAAAAAGTAATCGAAACAGCACAAAATGCATTTGCTGAATGGCGCCAATGGACTGCACCAGCAAGAGGTGAAGTGGTAAGAGAAATTGGAAATAAACTTCGAGAATATAAAATTCCTCTTGGAAAATTGGTGAGTTATGAAATGGGAAAAAGTCTTCAAGAAGGCTATGGAGAAGTTCAAGAAATGATAGACATCTGTGATTTTGCAGTTGGATTAAGCCGTCAACTTTATGGATTAAGTATGCACAGCGAACGCCCAAAACATAGAATGTATGAACAATATCATCCTTTGGGAATTGTAGGTGTTATTTCTGCATTTAATTTTCCGGTGGCTGTATGGAGTTGGAATGCTTTTTTAGCAATGGTTTGTGGTGATGTTTGTGTATGGAAACCTTCAGAAAAAACACCATTAACTGCAATTGCTTGTCAAAATATTATTAATGAAGTTTTTTCTAAAATGAAAGTACCAGAAGGTGTAAGTTGTATTATTCAAGGTGATAGAACTGTGGGCGAATGGCTTACAAAAGATAGCCGAATACCATTAATTTCTGCAACAGGAAGTACAAGAATGGGTAAAGAAGTTGGTGCAGTTGTAGGAGGAAGACTTGGAAGACATTTGCTAGAACTTGGAGGAAACAATGCCATAATCATTTCTGAAAATGCCGATTTGGATATGAGTTTAATAGGTGCTGTTTTTGGAGCTGTTGGCACTTGCGGACAACGTTGTACATCTACACGACGATTAATTATTCATGAAAAAGTGTATCAAAATTTTAAAACAAAATTGATAAAAGCTTATCAACAAATTAAAATTGGTAATCCATTGGATGAAAAAAATCATGTTGGTCCGTTGATAGACAAAGATGCTGTTCAAAATTATTTAAACAGTATTGAAGCTGCTAAAAAAGAAGGCGGAAAAATTTTGGTTGAAGGAGGAGTGTTAAAAGGAAAAAATTATGCTTCAGGATGTTATGTAAAACCATGTATCATTGAAGCAAAAAATGAATTTAAAATAGTTCAACACGAAACCTTTGCACCAATTTTATATATTATGAAATACAAAACAATTGATGAAGCCATTGAAATGCAAAATGCCGTTCCACAAGGATTATCTTCTGCAATTATGACCTTGAATATGCGAGAAGCAGAACAATTTTTATCTCAAAATGGTAGCGATTGCGGAATTGCAAATGTTAATATTGGCACGAGTGGTGCTGAAATTGGCGGTGCATTTGGTGGTGAAAAAGAAACAGGCGGCGGAAGAGAAAGTGGTAGTGATTCCTGGAAAGTGTATATGCGCAGACAAACAAACACTATTAATTATTCGAATAAATTACCTTTAGCACAAGGGATAAAATTTGATTTATAATAAAACCCCTTTTATCTTATGTCTACAAAACTAAAACAGCGAAAATTTCCTTTTATTAAAAAAAATGCTCCTGTATTTAGTAATCCTACACTACCCAAACATACTGGAGAAGATGAAGACTTGCAATTAAATTATTTTCGATTTAATGCAAATGAAATTGAATTTTACCCAGATGAAACATTAGAAAAATTTGAACATTATAAATTAAAAAATGAATTTAATTATTGGTGGAATATTGCTAGTTTTTCAGAAAAAGAATTAAATCGAATTTCAGAAAAAATAGACATTCATCCTTTGGTTCAGGAAGATATTTTTAGTAAAGCACAGCGACCAAAAATTGAAGAGGAAAATAATTTATTGTCTTGTATATTGAAAATGATGTATTATGATGATGAAAAAAATACTATCGAATATGAACAAATAAGTTTAGTTCTTGGTTTAAATTATGTCTTTTCATTTCAAGAAAATCTAAACAGAGATTTATTTAATAATGTTCGTGAACGATTAAATATTACTTCAAGTAAAGTAAGAAATAATACTGTAGATTATTTATTTTATCGATTATTGGATGCTGTAATTGATAATTATTATTTAATTCTTGAAAAAATAGATGCCAATATTAGTCAAATTGAAAATAATATAATACATCAAGATGATTTAAAATATACGATGGATGATATTAATACTATTAGACGTGAAGTGATTATTTTTAAACAACATATTTTTCCAGTAAAAGAAATTGTGGCACAATTAGTTAGAAGTGAAAATAATTTAATCCATCAAAATACAAAACGATATTTTAATGATTTGTTAGATCATATTGTACAAGCAAACGAACAATGTGACAGCTATAGAGATTTGATAAATAATCTTAGAGATTTGTATTTTAATCAAATGAATGTGAAAACAAATGATGCCATGAAATTTTTGGCAATCGTAACAACACTTTTGGCGCCATCGGCTGTAATTGGCGGTGTTTTTGGTATGAATTTCAAAATACTTCCATTAACAAATCATCCTCATGGTTTTTGGATTACTACTCTATTTTTGTTGTTACTCACTTTACTTATGATTGTATTTTTTAAAAAGAAAAAATGGTTTTAAAAATACTATTCGCTCCAACGATACATTTTATTTTCTATTTCTAATAAATTAATAATTCTATCAACAACAGTTGATGCCAAATCTTCAAAGGTTTTGGGTAAACTATAAAATGAAGGCGAAGCAGGACAAATAATTCCTCCAGCCAAAGCAACTGTTTTCATATTTTCAATATGAATTAAATTATATGGTGTATCACGAACCACACAAATTAGTTTTCGTTTTTCTTTAAGCATTACATCTGCAGCTCTGCATATTAAATTATCGCTTGTTCCCGATGCAATTCTGCCCAATGTTCCCATACTGCATGGACAAATTACCAAAGCTTCAAAACTACTACTACCACTAGCAAACGGCGCAAAATAATTTGTAGTTTCGTAAAAAATAGCATTTACATTGTTATAATCTTCATTGCCTAACTCAAATTTCCAAACTTCTTTTGCATTGGTGCTCATTACAACGCCCAATTCTATATTTTCAATATTTTGTAATTTTTCCAATAATAATTTAGCATAAATTGCGCCCGATGCACCAGTAATTCCAATTGCAATTTTTCTTTTTCTCATTTTGTTAATTTTAATAAAAATAATTATGTTTTTGATATAATAACAAAGAATAAAATATTTTTGTTTACTCAATTTTTATAAAGATAAATACATAATGAAAACAAAACACTTAATTCTTATTGCATTTTTCAATGGCATATTTTTTATTTCTACAAATTCATTTTCGCAATTAAAAACTATTCCAATTGAACAAAAATCTAATGATACCATTCCTGTAAAACGGATACCAAGTAGCACAAAAATAGATTGGATGACATGGGAAGAAGCCCAAGTTCAAATGAAAATAGAACCCAAGTTGGTTTATGTAGATTTTTATACAGATTGGTGTGGCTGGTGCAAAGTGATGGACAAAAAAACTTTTGCAAATAAAAATGTAATCAAATACATGAACGAAAAATTTTATTGTATAAAATTTGATGCTGAATCAAAAAAAGAAATCGTATTTAAAGGAAAAAAATATAGTTACAACGCTACTCATAAAAGTCATGACTTAGCCATTGAAATATTAAATGGCAAAATGAGCTATCCTACAAGCGTTTTTTTTGACGATAAATTTAAATCACCTCAGCCCGTTCAAGGATATTTGGAGTTAAAAGAAATGGAAAAAGTGGTTAAGTTTTTTGGCGATCGATTATACAAAACCAAAGGCTGGGAAAGTTATCAAAAATCATTTGTGCCCACTTGGAAATAGAAAAATGTTGAACATCGTTTTTTTTAATTAAATTTGCACTTCAATTATAATTTTAGTTTAATTCAATAATAATATGGGAAGAATTTTTGAAGTTCGTAAAGCATCCAAAATGGCTCGTTGGGATAAAATGGCTAAAAACTTTACCCGAATTGGTAAAGAAATTGCTATTGCTGTAAAAGCCGGCGGATCAGATGTAGAAAATAATCCAGCATTACGCAGATGTTTTTTAAATGCAAAAGCAGTTGGAATGCCCAAAGATCGTGTTGAAGCTGCAATAAAACGTGCCACTGGCAAAGACATGACCGATTATGTAGAAATGCTTTATGAAGGTTTTGGTCCTCATGGTGTGCCTATTTTAGTAGAAACAGCAACTGATAATGGAACAAGAACTGTAGCTAATGTGCGGTCAATTTTCAACAAAGGTGGCGGAGGAATGGGAAATAGTGGAAGTGTTGCTTTTTTATTTAATAGAATGGGTGAATTTAAAATTAAAAATAATAATATTGATATCGACGAATTGGAATTAGAGAGTATTGATCATGGAATGGAAGAAATTGGTGAAGACGAAGAGGGGAATTTAATTATAAGAACGCCATTTACAGAATTTGGCAAAATGAATGATTTTATTGAAGCTAAAGGTTTTGAACTTATTACTGCAGAAACTACTTTTGTGCCGTCAACGACTACAGAATTAAATGAAGAACAAGCTAATGAAGTGCTTGATTTAGTAGATAAAATGGAACAGGATGAAGATGTTCAAAAAGTATATCACAACTTAAAATAAAAATGATTTATTTATTTTTTAATAATTTATCTGCATTTGCAACAATAAATGCAGTATCTAAATTATTCATACATTTAAAATGTTTTTTGGGACAAGATTTATAGCCTATTTTGCTACAAGGACGACATGATAATTTTTTATTTTCAACTATTACATGATTTGGTTCAATAGTTGTTTTTAAATTATTAAATCCATAATAAGGAAACATCCCAAATTCAGGAATGGTATTTCCCCAAAGCGAAATTATTTTTTTCTTAAATGCTGCAGCAATATGCATTAATCCGGTATCATTTGTGATTACTAATTTTGCATCTCTTACAATTTGTGCACTTTCGTTTAAAGAAAATTTACCACAAGCATTATAAATTTTTATACTATCAAGTTCTTGAATTTGTTTTGCATTTTCAACATCATCACTTCCGCCTAATAAAATAACAGGAAAATCTATATTGCTAATTACATTTTTCCATTTTTCTACAGGCAACATTTTTGTTTTTCGGCTACCGCCAATTACACAAGCAATGTAACCCGCACTATGACTCATTGGCAAATCATTCTCTTTTAAAAGTTCATCTTCATTAATAAAAAAATCTAAGCCTTTTGAATCATTTTTCAACTCTAAATGTGAAGCCGCTTTAAAATAACGATCTACAATACTAACATCTGGTAAAAAATTTATTTTAAAAAAAGTTTTAAACCATTTTCTAATATTTAATTTATTTACGGTTCCTACTTTGATATTTGCATTATAAGCTTGCCTTAAATAAGTTTTTATAAACAATGAACGCATATTATTTTGCAAGTCTATAATATGTGTATATTTTTCTTTCAAAAGATTTAATACCAAAGGTTGCGCATCATTTTCAAAATAAAAAAACTTATCGATGTAAGGATTTGAAGCTAATACATTTTTAAATTTTTCTTTACAAACATAATGAATTGTAGCCTGCGGATATTGATTTTTAATACAGCGCAAAAGTGGTGTTGTGAGCACTATATCACCTATTGAAGACATTCTTATGATTAATATTCTCATTCTGTTTTACTTAAAAAATTAATAAAAAATTGAGACATCTAAATTTCCTTTTTCTTGACCTAATGGATATTTTGCATTTTCACTAATTTTAATTAAATATCCATTTTGCATATCCTTATTGGGCAAACTGTTCATCACTTCAGCAAGTATATATTTTTTATTTTTATTGTTCATCACTTTTACAATTGAACCTTTTGGTACTAAGTTTGTGAACACATAAAACCGACCTCCAATATTTCCCGAAAAAAAGTATGCACCTTTTCCTTTGCTTGAATTATTCAATGATAATTTTTGCAATGTATTTTCTACTACAACAACTTTATTTTTATCTTCAGCTGTTTGAGCTTCATTATCTTTTGTAATTATTTCATTATTTTCAGTTGGTTCAATAATTTTACTTTCATTTTTTACTATTTCTTTAACTACAGGAACAATTTCATTTTCAGTAGGTTTTATCTCTTCCACTTTCTTTTTAATTGGTTTCGAATTTTCTGCTTTAACAATTGGAAAATTTTTTCTTTTCGCTAAACTTTCTTTTTCCTTTTTATATGAATTTGAATTTTTAAATAAAGAATTTACAAATGATTCCTTTTCTATTTTTCGTTCCTTTTCAATAGTATTCACATTTTCTTTAGGGATTACTTTTGTTGTATTTTTTTTAGTTGAGTTTTCAGTTTTTTCAACTATTACTGGGTTTTCTATTTTAGATTTGACAACTTGTGTTTCAACAATTGATTTTTCTACTTTTATATTTTTTCTTTTTAAAGTTGAAGCTAGTTCTTTTGATTTTTCTTCATTGATTTCTGATTTTTTTGCTATTGTATTTTCAAGTTTTTCAGTTTCAGCATTTTTGATTTGTTCAACAAAATACTTTTTTTCTGAAACAACAAACAACGGTATTTGTTGCCTATTTTTTGAAATTTTTACGTAACCAATTTTTACTTTTTGGCCATCATTATCAATATTCCATTTTTTTAGTTTTGTAATTGAAACAAAAAATTGATTTGAAATATCATCAAAACTTTCATTTGCATTTGGAGTATAGAATAAAGGTAAATAATTTTCATTTTCTTCACTTATTCCTAAAGAAGTAAAATAATTAGTTTCAGAAAGTGGTATATAAATTTCTTTAAGCCCTTTTAAACTTGATATATTTTCAAGATTATTCACCAAATTTATAGTTGCTGGTCTAACATTATAAAACCAACCTAAATCATAAACATTATCGCCAAGTTTTATTTGATGAATAATGCATGGAATTCCTTCGAAATTTTTCACAAATAATGAATTTTGAGAAAAACTAAAAAATGTTGAAAAAATCAAAAAAAGTAAAGCGAATAGTGTTTTCATAATTAATAAGGAAGGCAAAGTTAATGAAATTTAAATAGATGCTTATATGTTTTTGTTGAAAATTCGATAGTTGCCAGGGTAATAATTATTTACTCTATTCCCCAGATGCTTTACCCAACCCAAAATCGCATTTTGATAAGTAATCAAATACCAACCTTTTTCATGCTGAGGAAAAACAAAAGGTTCTTTTTTTAAATATTCTTTTGCTTGTTCCAAACTTAGTTCAATTTTTTTATCATAAAAATTTTGGTCATACATAGCCAATTCATGATGAGGAATTAATTTATTATTTACAATTTCTCCCAACAAAATACCTTTTTTAATCAATCTTATTTTTGAATCTAAAAAATATAAATCTTCTACATGGTGCTTATTTATAAAAAATGTATTTGCAGATTTCTCGAAAAAAAATAACTTTTCTGTATCAACAAAAGATTTTAATTCATCATTCATTTTAAAAGTACTCTTCTTTGTAGGAGTTGATTTAAATTGAGTTGTATCTTTTTTTCTATTTTTAAAAACTGCTAAAAAAAAGCCTTCTCCTTTAAGATATTCTGGAAAAAATCGATAGCCATAACCTATACTTTTGTCGCTTTGTGTTTCAATTATCCCCCACTCTTTTTTTAAATCAATTTTACAAGTTTCCAATTCAAAATTTTGAAGAATATAATCTACTATGTCTTCATTTTCTTTTTTCGAAAAAGAACATGTAGAATAAACCAACAAGCCATTTTCCTTTAAACTTGGATAAATTTCTTCTATTATTTCCTTTTGTCTTTCTGTACACATATCTACATTTTCGCAGCTCCAATGTAAAATTGCTTCCTCATCTTTTCTAAACAATCCCGAACCAGAACATGGCGCATCGATTAATATACAATCAAAATAATTTTGTATTCTAGAAAAATCTTTTGATGAATTATTTGAAATCCAATTAGATGCATTACCCCATTTAATCACATTTTCTTTTAATGCATCCAATCTTGAATAATTTATTTCATTTGAAATTAATAAACTATTTTCTGAAATTAAATTTGAAATCAATGTTGATTTTCCACCAGGCGAAGCACATAAATCCAATATTTTCAAATCATTTTTTAAATTTAAATGTTGGATTAAAGCCTGTTCCAAAAACATCGAAGAAGCTTCTTGTACATAATAATTTCCTGCATGCCAAAATGGATCTGCTGCAAAAACAATAGACTCATTTAAGTAAAATCCAGTTTCACACCAAGGTACTTGTTCAAGTTTTTCGGGTAAAAAATATTTTTTTTTAGCATTTAATCTAATGCTGGTATCTATATTTTTTTGTTGTGTTTCCTTAAAAAGTTTTTCATCAAAAAATGAAAAATTTATTAAGGAATCAATCAATTCTTGTGGAATATTTTTCATCTTTGCTAGCAATTACAAATTTCATTCTTTTCACGCATTAATTTATCATTTGAAACATATTTTTTTAATTGGTTTTATGGGAAGTGGCAAAAGCTATTTTGGAAAAACCATTTCAGAAAAAAACAATTTACCATTTATCGATTTAGATAATTTTATTGAAGATAAAGAATGTCAAAGTATACTTGATATTTTTAAAACAAAAGGCGAAGATTATTTTAGACAATTGGAATACAATGCAATAAAAGAAATTCTTTTATTAAAGAAAAAATATATTATTTCGTTGGGTGGTGGTACGCCATGTTTTTTTAATACCATGCAGATAATTAAAGAAAACGGTTTTGTAATTTATCTTAAAAATGATTTTGAAATCTTATTACATCGGATTAAAGATGAATTTCTTTTAAGACCACTTCTTCAAAAGTATTTATCAGATAATAATACTCAAAAACTTCAACAACTGTTTGAAGAAAGAAATCAAATTTATCAACAAGCACATCAAACCTTAACTTCAGCTTTTTCAAATTTCGAAAATTTAAATCAACTCATTTTAAAAGAATATTATGAACAATAAAACAGTTTTAATTGCCAGTATTTTGGTGCAATTTCAGTTATTTTAGGTGCATTTGGAGCGCATTATTTAAAAACAATTTTTTCTCCTGAACTGCTTTCAAGTTTTGAAACTGGCGTCAAATATCAGTTTTATCACAGTATTGTATTATTATTTGTTGCAATTTCTTCTTTCGAAAATAAACAAAAATCAATTTTACAAAACCTATTTTCAGCTGGAATAATTTTGTTTTCAGGCAGTATTTATTTATTATGTTATTTAAAAACAAATCAAATTGAAAATTTTAAAGCCATTGGAGTTTTAACTCCAATTGGTGGCCTGTTTTTCATTTTTGCTTGGCTAGCAATAGCTTATTTTTCAACAAAAAAAATCAAATAAAATGTTTCAATGCTTCTCTTTTACTAAGATTAGACAACGAAGTTTTTGAAACATAATCCAAAACCCATTCTTTATTAGTTTTTGCATATTCTCTTAAAGCCCATCCTATGGATTTATCAATAAAAAATTCTTTGGAGTTCAAATTACTTTCGATAGCTAATTTCAACAAATCTAGGTATGTTTCTTCTTTCATTTTTAATTGAGCAATAATTGATATTCTTCGTAACCATAAATTTTCATCTTTACTCCATTTCTTAATCCAAGTTTTTTTTTCGTTTTCATTTTTCAATAAAAATGGAGAAATTATTTTACTGCAAATGGTATCTACAGAATCCCACCAAGAATTTGTTTTTATTAAAAATTCAAAAAAATCTAACTGATTATCGCAGAGAATATTTTTTTGTTTTGCTAAAAAATCAATGGTAAAATAATGTAATTCTCGTTGTGGAAACGAATAGCCTTTTTGAACAAAAGATAAAAATTCATCTTTATTCAAGATAAAGTTTTTGTAATACTTTTTTTGAATTTCTTTTCTTAATGGTGATGGAATTCCGAAAAACAGAAAATTATTTTTCATATATGCAGCCATTTCTATGGCTTTATTTTCATTTTTATTTGCAGAAAATTCTTCAGCGATTAAATTAAATAGGTCATTTATATTATTGTTCAATTGTTTTTATTTATTATTCAAATATTAATAAAAAAACTTATTC
>JAGNRR010000051.1 GCA_017988595.1 Chitinophagaceae bacterium | reverse complement strand
GAAGATGATTTTATCAATATTAGATAATTTTAAAAGTATATAAATATAAAAAAAAAGCAATCTTATGAAGATTGCTTTTTTTTGTGTAATAATTAATTGTAATTTTAAGCCAATGAAAAATATTAAAACTATTTTAGCTGCCGATATTGTAAAAATTATTGAAGAATTTTCGCCACTTTCACTTCAAGAAAATTATGATAATTGTGGTTTGATTATAGGCTCATTACAACAAAAAGTTACTGGAATAATATTATGCTTAGATAGCATTGAAGAAATAATAGATGAAGCCATTGCTAAAAAATGCAATTTTGTATTAGCTCATCATCCTATTATTTTTTCAGGATTAAAAAAAATTAATGGTAAAAATTATATTGAAAAAACTATAATTAAAGCCATTAAAAACAATATTTGTATTTATGCATGCCACACCAATTTAGATAATATTGCTGAAGGCGTAAATAAAAAAATTGCCGAAAAATTAAACTTAAAGAATTGTAGCATTCTTGCACCTAAAACAGCGCAATTGCAAAAAATATTTTTTTATTCCCCACCAGAGTTTAGTGAAAAAATAAAAAATGCTTTGTTTGAAATTGGTGTTGGCAAAATAGGCAATTATGATAATTGCAGTTTCACTGTTTCTGGAATTGGATCATTTAGAGGAAATGAATATTCAAATCCTACTAAAGGGAAGAAAAATAAATTGGAAATTTATCAAGAAGATAAAATTGAACTTTTATTTCCCAATTATTTAAAAAACAAAGTAATTGATACACTTAAAAAAAATCATCCATACGAAGAAGTAGCCTACGAAATTGTAAATTTAGAAAATGAACATCAAGAAATTGGTGCAGGCATGATAGGCGAATTGGAAAAAGAAATAGATGCATTAACTTTTTTGAAAACATTAAAAAAGAAGATGAACTGCGCTGTGATTCGTCATTCCGAAATTTTACCTCGAAAAATTAAAAAAGTGGCTCTTTGTGGCGGAGCGGGAAGTTTTTTATTGCCTTCGGCAATTTCTCAAGGTTCGGATATTTATATCAGTGGCGATTTTAAATACCATGAATTTTTTGATGCCAACAAAAATATCCTTATTGCAGATATTGGTCATTATGAAAGCGAACAATATACAATGGAAATATTTTTTGCGCTTCTTTCAAAAAAATTGCCTAATTTTGCAATCCATTTTAGTATGCACAACACAAACCCCGTAAAATACCTTTTATAATATTATGGCAGCAGTAAAAGAATTCTCAATCCAAGAAAGACTTGAAACCATTTGCAGATTGCAAAAAATAGATTCAAGTATTGATAACATCAACAAATTAAGAGGCGAATTGCCTATTGAAGTAAAAGATCTAGAAGATGAAATTCATGGAATTAATACCCTTTTGGGCAAAATAGATACTGAAATTAATTCTATTCAAGACTTAATAAAAGAAAAGCAAGCTTTTTTGAAAGAAGGCGTTGAAATGTTGAAAAAATACGAAAAACAACAAAATAACGTAAAAAATAGCAGAGAATTTGAAGCTATTAATAAACAAATGGAGCAGCAAGATTTGGACAACAAAGAAGCTGAAAAACAAATTCGTGTATCAACATACGATATTGAGGATAAAAAAACGCAAAAAGAACCAGCTTTAGCTCGTTTAGAAGAAAAAAATCAAATTTTAGCAATTAAAAAATCAGAACTTGATAAAATTCAAGAAGAAACTGCTAAAGAAGAAAAAGAACTTTTAAAAGCACGAAAAACAGCTGAAGAATCTGTATTTCCTCGTTTGTTGGAATCGTATGAAAAAATTAGAGCAAATTTCAGAAACGGACTAGCAGTTGTTCCTGTTGAAAGAGATTCTTGTGGTGGATGTTACAGCGTAGTTCCTCCTCAACGTCAATCAGAAATTCGTTTGCGCAAAAAAATGATTGTTTGCGAGCATTGTGGACGAATTTTAGTGGATAATGAATTAGCAGAAGTTGTACATCAATAAAATTATATTTTAAATATTAAGAAAAGAATACTTTTAATTAAGTATTCTTTTTTTTTATCTTTACTACATTGAAAAAGAAATTTCAGCTAATAAGTTTTTTATTTTTAATCCCTTTTTTATCAAAGGCACAATTGCAATTTGAATTATCACAAAATTGTATAAATGCCTATTCATCCATCTCTGCATTGAAAATTAAAGAAGGAGAAGAGTTTTTAAAACTTGAAAGAATAAAAAACCCTTCAAATGCATTGCCAATTTTAATCCAAAGTTATGAAGATTACTATTCGTTGGTATTGAATGACAATCCAGATGAATACAAAAGATTGAAAAATAATAAAGCCACAAGGATTCGAAATTTTGAAAAATCGAATAAAAAATCGCCATATTATTTATTTTCAAAAGCAGTTGTATACATTCAATGGGCGATGATAGAAATAAAATACGAAGATAATTTTGAAGCTGCAACTGATTTTAGAAAGGCATTTTTATTATTTAAGGAAAATAAAAAAGCATTTCCAGATTTTTATTACAATGACATTTTTCTTGGTGCACAAGAAAGTATCATTGGAACAATTCCTGATGGCTATAAATGGATTACAAACATTTTGGGACTAAAAGGAAATACGAAAAGTGGAATGGAAAAACTTGAAAAAGCAACAGAAAAATGTATAACGCTTTTTAAAACAGATGGTCAGTTTTTTTATATTTATTTAAAAAATTATTTAGAAAATGATAGTGAAACAGCCTTAGAATTGATAAAAAAATGGAATTTAGATGTAAAAAACAATCACCTATTTGCATTTATGTCATCTAATTTATATTTAAATAACTTTAATGCAAAAAAAGCGGAACAGCTTATTCAAAATAGAAATAAATCATTAGAATATATGGATGTACCCATGTTTGATTATGAACTTGGATGCGCTAAATTATTTCAATTAGAAACCACTTCGGCTCGAAAAAATTTATTGGATTATCTAAATACTTCAAAAAGTTTATTTTATAAAAAAGATGCCTTATTAAAAATAGCTTATTCTTTTTATTTAGAAAATAATATTTCTCAAGCTACGTTATATAAAAATAAAATCTTGAAAATAGGAAATCGAATAAGCGATGCCGATAAACAAGCAGAAAAATTTGCTAGAAATGGTGCATTTTCACCTATTGAATTATTAAAAGCTAGATTGCTTTCGGATGGTGGTGATCACAAAAATGCGTTGAAAATAATGGAAAAAATTGACTCAAAAGAGTTTACCAAACCTGATGAAATTTTAGAATATAATTATCGCTATGCTCGAATTTATACAGAACTTAAAAGCCTAGAATTAGCAAAAAAATATTATCAAATCACAATAAGTTTACCCAATCCTAACAATGAATATTTTCCATATCGCTCTTTGTTGCAATTGGGTTTTATTGCCGAAGAAGAAAAAAATAATACTTTAGCATTAAAATATTTCAATCAAGTACTTAATAGCTCTAAACATGAATATAAAAATTCATTTGACCAACGAGCAAAATCTGGAATTATAAGAATTAATGGAAAGTAAATTTTTAATCTGTTTTTAAGGATGTAATTTTGCAAAAATGTTGCTCGAATTAAATATTAAAAATTTTGCATTAATTGAAAACGAAACTATTCGTTTTGGAAAAAAATTAAATATCATCACCGGTGAAACAGGTGCAGGAAAATCTATTTTAATAGGTGCATTATCTTTGATTTTAGGAAAAAGAGCTGATAGCCAATCGTTATTTGATGCTGAAAAAAAATGTATCATTGAAGCACATTTTGATATTGAAAACAATAGTGAAATTCAAAAAGTATTAACTGATAATGATTTTGAAACAGGCAATACACTTATAATTCGACGAGAAATTTTGCCAAACGGAAAATCGAGAGCTTTTGTACAAGATACGCCCACTCAATTGCAAATGCTTCAAGAAATTGGAAGTTTTGCTGTAGATATGCATCAGCAATTTGATACCTTAGAAATAAAAAATAAAAAATTTCAATTAGATGTTTTAGATTATTTAGCCGATTTGAAAAACGATGTAGTGCATTTTCAAACAGGATATAAAACGTTTGCAAAGTTGCAAAAGAAGCTGCAAAAATTGCAAGATGAAAATCTTCAAGCAAAAAAAGATCAAGATTATAATCAATATATTTTTGATGAAATAAATAAATTACAGCTTCAAGAAAACGAGCTGGAAGGATTAGAAGAACAAATAAATCTTGCTGAAAGCAGCGAATTGCTTCAACAAGTTTTTAGCGAAGCACATTATTCTATTTTAGAAAATGAAAATAGTATTGTTCAACAATTAAATCAACTCTTAAAATCTATAAAACAATTTTCTTCCCTTTCTTCTGAAATCGAAAACTGGCAACAACGAATTTCTTCTTGCAAAATAGAACTTGAAGATGTTTCTAAAGAATTATTTCAATATCAAGAAAATATTATGCTTGACAATGAATCGTTGCAAGTCATGAAAGAAAAATTCAATGAAGGGCATCGATTATTAAAAAAGCATGGTTTATTGAATAGCAAAGAATTGATTGGTTTACAAAAAGAGTTGGAGCTTAAGTTAGAACATGTTTTTTTAAATCAAGATGCAGAAAAAGAATTGCAAAAAGAAATAGTACTTCTTGAAAAATCTCTATTAAAAGAAGCCAAAAAAATTAGTGTTGTTCGAAATAATGCTGGTCCAAAAATAGCCGAAAATATTCAAAATTTGTTGCAAAAAGTTGGTATGCCTAATGCCCAACTTAAGATTAATATTCAAAACAATATTTTAAATGACAATGGAATTGATGCCGTACAGTTTTTATTTGATGCAAACAAATCAGGTAATGCAAAAGAAATTGGTCAAGTGGCTTCAGGCGGTGAATTGAGCAGACTGATGCTTTGTATAAAAAGTTTATTGGCTACAAAAATAAATATGCCCACGCTTATTTTCGATGAAATAGATAGTGGTATTTCTGGTGAAACGGCAAAACAAATTGGTATTTTGATGAAACAATTGGCCAGTCATCATCAGTTAATATCAATTACTCATTTAGCACAAATTGCAGCCAAAGCAAATCATCATTGGTATGTTTCTAAAAAAGAAAATAAAGAACAAAAAATTACCTCACATGTTGTTTTATTAAATGAAGAAGAACGTATAAATGAATTGGCAAAAATATTGAGTGGAGACAAGCCAAGTGAAATGGCAATAGAAACTGCTAAAGAATTAATTCAATAATCATTTCTTTTCAAAAAAAATTCAATGTATTTTCACATTTCTAAATTAAATATAAAAGTATGGGACATCAATTATTAGCAGGAAAAAGAGGAATTATATTTGGTGCATTAGATGAAAAATCTATGGCATGGCAAGTAGCTTTAAAATGTCATGAAGAAGGCGCTATCTTTACGTTGAGCAATGCTCCAATTGCCTTACGTATGGGGAAAATTAATGAACTAAGTGCACTTTGCAATAACGCAAAAATTATAGGTGCAGATGCTACATCGGTTAGTGATATTGAAAATGTTTTTACAGAAAGTATGGATGTGCTTGGTGGAAAAATAGATTTTGTACTTCATTCTATTGGCATGAGTCCTAATGTACGAAAAAATATTCCCTATACAGATACCAACTACGATAATTTTTTAAAAACATTAGATATTTCAGCGTTATCATTTCATAAAGTACTTCAAAGTGCCATGAAACTTGATGCATTAAATGAATGGGCTTCGGTTTTAGGACTTTCATATATTGCCGCTCAACGAGTTTTTCCGGGATATAATGATATGGCAGAAGCAAAATCATTATTAGAAAGCATCGCCCGAAGTTTTGGTTATCATTATGGATTTAAGAAGAAAGTCCGTGTTAATACACTTTCGCAATCGCCAACAAGAACAACAGCTGGCGGTGGCGTAGCTGGCTTTGATGCATTTTATGATTATGCTGAGCATATGTCGCCACTAGGAAATGCCACTGCAGAAGAATGTGCAAATTATTGTACAGTGTTGTTTAGTGATTTTTGTAGAAAAGTAACCATGCAAAATCTTTTCCATGATGGTGGATTTTCATTTACAGGAGTTAGCAATTCATTAGTGGAAAAAATAGGATTATAAAAAAAATAAAATTTACTCTTTCACCACTTTTTGTACTTTTTTCTCAGCATTTGTTTGAAGCGTAATAAAATAAGTGCCACTAGGTAAGTTTGCTAAAGATATTTTTTCGGTTTGATAACCAATACTTTTTCTTTTTTGGCTTTGAAATATTGTTTTTCCTTGCATATCATTTATATAATAATAAAGCTCTTCCAAATTTGCTGTATAATATTTTAAAATCAACTCATCTGAAGTAGGATTAGGAAAACAAGGAAAAAATTCTATTTTTTTAAACAAATGAAAAATATCTTCATTGCTAGCCAAAACAGCAGCGGAATCCAAAATTATATTTTCATCGCCAAGTTGATATTTGGTATATGGAAAATATACGAGTAGCATTTCATCATTAGTATTCTCGCCCAATGAAACATTTAATGGAGGATTATTTGGATTATTTAAATTTGCAGTTGTGTTATCATAATTAGCAATTGCATAAGTTTTTGTGCCAGCACTCAATTTCATTATTTTTTGGAAATAATATGCACCTTGCCATCTAAAATCCCAATTTGGAATATCAATAAAAGGAATTGAATCATTACTTGGAGAAATACCAAAAGCTTTAATACTTTTTCCTATTAAATGCATATGAGGTGCTACTCCAAATACAGAAATATCTATAGGTACTGTATATTGAGATTCAAAAATTTTTGTAGTATTGGCTGGTATAAATAACGGGCCGTTTATGAGATTTGAACCATGATTTAAGGGTGCTTCAAAAAATATTTCTCGTGTAGCTGTTGGAGCCAAGAATAAATTTATTTTTGAACTATCCATTTGTCCCACAGAACCCGCAGGATAATGCATACTAAAAATAATAACAGCATTTGCAGGTAATCTCATGCCAAATGCTGATGGAAAAATAAATGGAGTTGTTCCGGGAACAAAAGCACCTATTAGTTTTGCAGTAGAACTATTAACGCCTCCAAAACCTGGATAGCCTGGACCTAAATATGCTGCATCATTATTCAAAGTTGTATTACCCGAGTCAACATAAATTAATGCATGATGAACTTGTTCTGTATTTCCAGGAAGAAATTCAAAACCGCTTATAAATTTACTAGTTAAAAAATTTGTAGCTATTGGAAAATTCCAATAAATATCTGTTCCTCCAACATTTGGAATTGTAAAGTTTGGCATTTGAAAAGTATTATCAGGAGTTTGTGTTAAAATTGCAGAACCTGTGTAGATTGGTTTTGGAGGAAGAAGTGTTGTATCACCAATTGGTGTTGCATTCATTACCCAAGATTGAATATCATCAATTTCTTGTTGTGATAAAACTCTTTCGTGAGCATATCGTTTATAATTAATATTAGGCGGCCAAGGTGGCATTTGACGTTGAACAGTATAATAATTTATTGCAGCAGCATTGTAAACTGCGGTGTCATAATTTGTCAAATCGCTATGACCCGCACCTGAAGAATGATGGCAACTGCTACATTTATTATAAAGAATTGGTGCAATGTGACTACTCCATGTTATTTGAGCTTTTGCTCCAAAAAATAGAAATAAAAAGAACAGGCTAATGATAAACTTCATAATAGAGATTTAAAGTTTGACTAAAGTAATAAAATTAAGTTTAAATAGCAATTTTTATTTTTTGCCATTTATTTCATCTCTAATTTTTGCTGCTAAAATATAATCTTCATTGTCTAAAGCATCATTTAATAATTCTTGAAGTTTTTCATGGCTTAAATTACTTAAAGAATCTTTTTCAGAAGATTCATCTTTTGAAATATCAATTTCTTGTATTGGATTATTTTCATTATTTAATTGCATTCCTGCAACGTCCAAAATTTTTGAATACGTAAAAATGGGTGCATTAAACCTCACCGCCAAAGCTAATGCATCTGAAGTGCGAGAATCTATTTCAATTGTTCCAATTTCACTATCACAAACTAGTTTGCTATGAAAAATTCCTAATTCTACTTTATGAATAATAATTTCAGTAAGTGTAATATTAAATGCAAGTAGAGTATTGCAAAATAAATCATGGGTTAAAGGGCGGGATGGTTGCATATTTTCCAAAGCTACCGCTATTGCTTGTGCTTCATAACCTCCAATAACAATTGGCAATCGTCGTAATCCATTTAATTCTCCGAGCATCACCGCATAAGAATGATTTTGGTTTACACTGTGTGAAAGTGCAATAATTTCCAATGCTATTTTTTTATTACTCATCGTATTAAAATTAAGCGTTTTGCGCAGCTTTAAATTTTTTAAGGGCTTCATTTAATTTTGGCACAATGTCAAAAGCATCGCCTAAAACGCCATAATCTGCAGCACCAAAAAAAGGTGCTTCGGGGTCTTTATTTATTGCAACAATTGTTTTAGAACCATTAACGCCTGCTAGATGTTGAATAGCACCACTTATTCCAATAGCAATATATAAATTGGGTCGAATGGTGCCTCCTGTTTGACCTACATGTTCGTGATGTGGACGCCAATGACTATCAGCTACTGGACGACTGCAAGCCAAACCTGCTCCTAATAATTTAGCAGTTTCTTCTATCATATCCCAGTTTTCGGGTCCTTTTAATCCTCTTCCGCCACTTACTACTAATTCAGCATCCCCTAATGAAATATCGCCACTACTTTTATGAACAGCTTTAACTTTTATTGCAAAATCATTGTCGGAAAATGAAGGTGTAAATGTTTCAACATTTGCTGTATTTTCTGATTTGCTAATTGGAAATGTATTGGGTGTTAATGTAATTACTTTTTTCGATGTCAAAATAGAAACAGTTGCAAATGCTTTGCCTGCAAATACATTTTTTTTCACCGTGAAACCATTGTCCGTTTTTGGCAATTCTATTGCGCCAACTACTAAACCAGCTTTTAGTTTTGCTGCTACTTGAGGCGCAATAGCTTTTGCAGTAACATTATTTGAAAAAATAACGATTTCGGCATTTTCTTTTTCTACAGCTTGAAAAACTGCGCTGCTAAATGCTTTTGCATCAAAATTATTTAGTCTAGCATCACTACAATGCAAAACTTTTTTTGCGCCATAATTACCTAATGATTCTAAGTTTTGAGCTTCGCCCAATACTACAGCAGTTACATTTTCATTAATGTTACTTGCGTATTGAATGGCTTCAAAACTAGCTTTTTTAAATTGTCCATTATTATTTTCTACAAATACTAATACCATAATTTTTTCTTTTTAAATTTTTTTTAATGTTAAATTACTTTTGCTTCTTCGTGAAGTAATCTTACCAATTCATCCATATTTTCTTGATCAATCATTTTGCAACCTTGTTTTGAAGGAGGCATTTCATAAGTTAGTATTTCTGTTAAAGGTGAAGAAACACTTGCTTCTTTTACGGTCAATGGTTTTGTACGTGCAGCCATAATTCCTCTCATATTTGGAATTCTTGCTTCTGCCATTCCTTTTGAACAAGAAATAACACATGGTATATTTACTTCATTTTCCTCTTCACCGCCTTCAATTTCTCTATTAATTGATAATAAAGCTCCTTCAACATCCAATTTTGTAGCATGAGAAATGTGAGGCATATCTAACAAAGCGGCAATCATTGCGCCTACACTTGCATTATTATAATCGATGCTTTCTTTACCACATAGTATTAAACCATAATTTTCAGATTTGCAATGTGCAGCTATTTCGCTTGCAATTGTAAAACTGTCATTACTTGATGTGTTTATTCTAAAAGCAGCGTCTCCACCTAGTGCCAGGGCTTTCCTAATTACAGGTTCAGCGTCTGCTAATCCTACAGTTATTAAATGAATTTCGCTGGCTTTGCCACTTTCTTTTAATTCTAAAGCTCTTACAAGTGCATACCATTCTTCATAAGGATTTATTATCCATTGCACACCATTTTCATTTAACTTCGAATTGTTGTCGGTAAATGCTATTTTTGTTGTTGTATCGGGAGTTTTAGTAATACAAACTAAAATTTTCATAATTTAATTTTTATAGACATGCAAATATAAAGAATGAAAGCAGAAATAAATAATAATAAAGACCAAAGTAGGATAGAGAAATTAAAATATTTTTTGGAAAGTAGCCCAAATGATTGTTTTCTTTGGCATGCATTAGGTTTGGAGTATTTAAAAATAGAGCAAAAAACTGATGCTATTTCTTGTTTTGAGAAAGTATTGCAAATTGATGAAAATTATGTGGGAACATATTATCATTTGGCAGCTGCCAAAATTCAATTAAATTTGCAAGAAGCAATACTTATTTACAAAAAAGGAATAGAAATTGCTACTAAATTAAAAGATAATCATGCAAAAAATGAATTGCAAATGATGCTAGATGAAATTAATGATGAAGATTAAAATAGTATAATGGAGAATGAATTGTTAGCATATCTAAAAGAAAATAATTTTACTGATAAAAAATTTATTTTAGCTATAAGTGGTGGGAAAGATAGTATGGTTTTGGCTTCTTTATTTTATAATTTAAAATTAAATTTTGTGGCGGCTCATTGCAATTTTCAATTAAGAAATGAAGAAAGTAATGAAGATGAAAATTTTGTAAATCAATGGTCTTTTGACCGAAAAATAAATTTTTATTCAACGAGGTTTGATACTAAAAAAATTAAGCTAGATGAAAAGAAAAGCACGCAAGAATTGGCAAGAGAATTGCGTTATACTTATTTTGAAAAATTAAGGCAGGAATTAAATTTTGATTTTATTTGCACAGCCCATCATGTAAATGATCAAGTAGAAACGGTGTTGTTTAATTTTTTTAGAGGCACAGGCATCAAAGGATTGAAAGGCATGGATACAAGAAATAATTTTATTCTTCGTCCATTATTGTAAATTAATTCTAAACAAATCCAAGCTTATATAAATGAAAATAAAATTTCTTTTAGAGAAGATAGTTCTAATTCTTCTTTGGATTATAG
>JAGNRR010000050.1 GCA_017988595.1 Chitinophagaceae bacterium | reverse complement strand
TACCGTTTTTCCAAAATCACCTCGCTACTTTTTGCGCTTACGCCCAAAGGTGGATTTTTCTTTTGTATTGAAATGTATAAATAATCAATTTTCTCAAATCGCTTTAAAATCCCTTTTTCGATATCCACACCAAGGTTTCCAAAAAATCTGTTGGTGTAGCAAATCGATTAATGATTTCATCTTTTAAAATACAATAATCTATAAAAGTTTTTTCATCTTCTACACCTACTTTTATATTTACAATAAAAGTATTGCCCAGCAATTTTTCTTCGGCATACATGCCATGAAAACCTTGTAATTCAATATTATTTAATGCTACATACAACATTAATGCAATCCTTTTTCGCTTAAATAACGTTCGGCGTCTAAGGCTGCCATACATCCACTTCCTGCTGCGGTTACTGCTTGTCTGTAGGTTTTATCTTGCACATCGCCACATGCAAAAACACCTTCGATATTTGTTTTTGATGTGCCTGGGTTTACTAACAAATAGCCAGTTTCGTCCATGTCCAGAACGCCTTTAAATAAATCCGAATTTGGTTTGTGTCCTATGGCTACAAAAAATCCTTCTACAGAAATTTCATGGGTTTCGCCTGTTTTTGTATTTTTTAGTCGTGCGCCAGATACTTTTTTATCGCCCAATATTTCATCCGTTTCTGCGCTCCAATGAATTTCTATTTTTTCATTTGCTATTACCCTTTCTTGCATTATTTTACTTGCACGCATTTCATCTCGTCGCACGATCATGTGCACTTTTGTGCAAAGTTTTGAAAGATAAATAGCCTCTTCGGCAGCTGTGTCGCCAGCGCCAACAATGGCTACATCTTTTCCTTTAAAGAAAAATCCATCACACACCGCACAAGCACTTACACCACTTCCGTTCAATCTGGTTTCGCTTTCAATGCCCAGCCATTTTGCCGAAGCGCCAGTAGCTATGATAAGGGCATCAGCTTCTATCATTTTTTCTTCATCTATTTCTACTTGAAAAGGTCGTACACTCAAATCTACTTTTGTTGCCATTCCCCATCGAATATCAGCACCCATTCTTGTGGCTTGTTTTTCAAAATCAATCATCATTTGAGGTCCTTGCACACCATCGGCATAGCCAGGATAATTTTCTACTTCGGTAGTAATGGTTAATTGCCCGCCTGGTTGCATTCCTTGATACAAAACAGGTTTCATATTTGCTCTTGCTGCATATATTGCTGCTGTGTATCCCGCAGGACCTGAACCAATAATTAATACACTAACTTTTTCTTTTTCCATTTTTTATATATTTTTATAAACTGTCAATAATTCGATATTCAAAAACACCATACCCTGCCCAAACACCCAAAGCGCCTCCTTGAATATTGCTTTTTACACTTGTTGGCGCAGCAAAAGGATTGCCGGTACTATTGGAAGAATAATTCAATGAATTCCAAAAATCATAAACGGCTTTATCAATACTCAACCAACGTAAATCTACTGTGTCTCCTTTTTTTAAATAATTTAATGTTCTAAAAAAATCATCATCATTATCAGCAGTTCTATCAAAACCAATATCAATATTTAAGGGCACTTTAGTGCCATTTATAAATTGGTCATCGAATGCATAATTAAACGGACGATAAAAATTTTGATCATTATTTTTTTGGTAAAACAATTTTCTATTTTCATAAATTATTGCATTTCCAAGACTATCTGCGTCTTTGTAAAATCCTTTAACTACAGAAAAACTATCATTTGAATTGGGCACTTTCTCAAGCCATAAACTATCAATACCAGGATTATCAGGAATTTTTGTAAAGGAAGTATATGTTTTACTATCGAGTTCTATTTCTAGTTTATAAACATGTTCTTTTTGTCCTTTAAAATTCAATGCATTAGGATCATTAATATCTGGACCATAAATTACAAATTTAAAATTTTGTCCATTCACTGTAGAATCAATATTATATTCTTTCAAATTCAAAACGGTGTTCGAATTTACATCTGTTACTTTTACTTTTGCGCCGCTAGCATAAGTGACATTACTCAAATCTATTTTTTGAAAAAAACCAATGCTATAAGTTAAAAAAACAAATGGCAATTGATTTTCTTCAATTTTTCCTTCCACCACCAAGCTTTTTTGCGAAGCAACCAACGAAACATCAATTTCTTTTTCGCAAGCAATAAAAAAACTTGACATTAAAATGAAACAAAAAAATAGTGTTCTTTTTTTCATTTTACAAATGTAAGGAATGATAAAATATTAAGCTTCAAAATGTATTTATAATTTGGATGTTTAGTCCAATATAAAATTTATTGGAACTGAAAATTTCACATTCACCGATTTTCCATTCACACTTCCCGCTTTCCATCTTGGCATACTTCGAATAACACGAATGGCTTCTTCATCACATTCTTTGCCCATACTTTCCAATACTTCAATATCTCTAATTTTTCCATTTTTGTCCACCACAAAACCAATGAGCACTTTTCCTTGTTTATTTCGTTGAATAGCTCTTTCGGGATATTCTAATTTATCCGACAAATATTCCAATAACGCTTTTTCGCCACCAGGAAATTCGGGCAAGGCATCCACTGCAAACTCATCAAAATTGGTTTCTTTTTCTGTAGTCATCGTTGTAGTTGTAGTTGTGCCACCAGTTTCTGTTGTTGAACCGCCATCTTTTTCGCCATTCCCAGCAGTTGTAGCCCCATTAAAAGGAGAAGTTGTAGTTGTATTACTTACAGTTGTATGTTCAATTCTAGTACTTGAAGTGCTAGTATTTGCTCGTTCTACAAATTTATTTCGGTTTACAATATTGCCACTTGGAGGAGTTTTTTTATTTGTTTTTGGCAAATTCGGTTTTGGATTTTCGGTTTTAATATTTTTGTAAATGATTTCTTTAATAATAATTTTATCTTCATTTTTATCAACCAAATCAATTAGTTTAGTTCCATTAACTTTTAAAAAGTTTGAAATATAATATTGAATTAATAAAAAACTGGTAATGGCAAAAAGTGCTATCATCAAAGACTTCCCTGCTCTATGTTGGTAATTTTTCCGAAGTTCAAAAGCACCATAAGCTTTATTTTTGTTTTGGAAAATGATTTCTAAATACGCTTTTTGATTTGAAATTAAAATACTCATTGTTATATGTTTTTGGTGAAGTTGAAGTCCAAGGCATATAAAAAAATTTTAGTAAAGTAAATTTCAATTCATATTAAAAAAGCAATGATTGGTTACTTCTTAAACGGAATAAAATAAAATTTAGTATTTAATTTTTTAATAAATTTTTAAAAATTTCATTTTCCTTTTAAAAAAATTATCTTTGCAAAAATATTTTTTGATGAGTCTAAAATTCAAACGCATACTTTTAAAACTATCTGGTGAAAGCTTAATGGGAAAAAATCAATATGGTCTTGACCCCGAAATATTATCGCAATATGCACATGACATTAAAGCGGTTTTGGAAAAAGGTGTAGAAGTAGCTTTGGTTATTGGAGGAGGAAATATTTATCGCGGCATGAACGAAAGTGAAACAGGCATTGAACGCGCTCATGGCGATTATATGGGTATGCTTGCCACAGTTATTAATGGCATGGCATTGCAAAGCATGCTAGAAAAAATTGGTGTAAAAACTCGTTTGCAAAGTGCCATAAAAATGGATCAAGTTGCCGAACCATTTATTAGACGAAGAGCTATCCGACATTTAGAAAAAGGAAGAGTGGTGATTTTTGGCGCAGGCACAGGAAATCCATATTTTACAACAGACACGGCAGGAAGTTTGCGTGCTGTAGAAATCAATGCAGATGTTATTTTAAAAGGAACTCGCGTGGACGGCATTTATGATAAAGATCCTGAAAAAAATGCTGATGCTATAAAATTTGAAACACTTTCTTATGCAGATGCCATTTCAAGAAACTTGAAAGTAATGGACATGACTGCTTTTACGCTTTGTCAAGAAAATAATATGCCAATTTTAGTATTTGATATGAATACTAAAGGCAATTTGCTAAAAGTAATCGAAGGCGAATTAAAAGGAACTGTAGTTTCTTAATTTATCTTTTGAATTGTTGTAGTAAAAAATCCATTGTCTGTATCTAAAATCAATTTATAATTTCCGTTAGACAGTTTTGAAATATCGATGATATTTTCAAAAGGATGAATATTTTTAGAATCAACTAATTTTCCTTGCATATCATAAATATCCATTTTTCCAAAAACATTTTCAAGCATTATGATTTTAAATTTTCCATTATTTGGATTTGGAAATAATTTGAACACATCATTATTTGAAACATTTTTAAGCGATAACAACACCAATGAACTGTCTTGTTTTATTTGTCCATCTTGATTTACAATCCAATTATTAGGATCTATAGCCACATTGGTAATTATTTTTTCAGAAGCAATCATAAATGAATCTACATTACTTGTAATATTTAATTTTACAATCGTATCTCCAGAAGGAGAATTTAATTTTAATTCCAAAGGAGTGGTATACAAATTATTACTCGCCATAGAACCATTATGAGCTACTTTTAAGAATATAGCATTTCCATTGCTGTAATAACTTACACTATAAATTGGAAAACCTTCTCCATAAATCCATTCATTAAAATAATTGTTTAAATTTTGTCCAGAAGTGTTTTGAGCCACAGTTTTTAAATCTTGAAAAGATGCATTACTCATTGAAAATTGGGTTTGAAAATTTTTCAAGGTATTAAAAAACATAGTATCCCCTAAAATAAAACGAAGTGTGTGCAAAACTGCACTACCTTTATTATACGTCCATCTGCCGCTAAAAATACGTCCTACATCTGTAGTATCAGGACAAAATACACTGCCATCTGGTTGTTGTGTAATATCCCAATGTACATCGAGCATTTTATTTTGGGCATAAGCCAATCCTCTAAAATGTTCATTGGCTAAATATTCACTATAAGATGCAAAACCTTCATTAATAGATATATCACCCCAAGTGCTGCATGTAACATGATCTCCGTGCCAATGATGAAAAAGCTCATGTGCATTTAAACCAAAATTGCCAAGATTTCCAACACTTGTCATGGTTTGGTGTTCCATACCACCGCCAAAAGGTGCCATAGCATTGCCATATTTTTCTTTATAAAATGGATAAAGTCCTGCAATGTCCGAGAAAAATTCAATCATCATTGGAATAGAATCTAATTGATCTTGAAACGCTGGCAATGTAGCTGGATTATTATACACATAATTCACAATCGGAATACTATCATTGGGCAAAGATGCAGGATGAGCGTAATTTGTATACTCAACATATCTTGCTACAGCCACTGAAATTAAATAATAAGCTATTGGATAATTTGATTTCCAACGATATCGAACTTTATTATTAGGCAAGTTATCTATGCCTTCTAGCAATCCATTGCTACCTACTTTGTTTTGATTACTTGTAGTTACAAAAACCCAAACACTATCTGCTTTGTCTTGTAAAAATTGTTTGCAAGGAAACCATTCATAAGCACTATATGGCTCGCTCAAACTCCATGTTACATTATTTCCCCAAGATGTAGAAGTACCTGTCGAAAATCCATTTCCAATAGCGCTACCTCCAATTACAGAAGCATCGCCATTATAATAAATTTTAATAAATAAATTTGAAGTTGCAACAATTGGTGTAGCAGAAATAACATAAACCATATTATTATTTTTTACAAAATTCATGTTTGTATTCCCTAATTCTATACTATCAATAGTCATAGAATTATTTAGTTCAAAAGCAAATGTGTCGGTGGTTTGAGTAAATTTAACCCCCATTGTAGTTGCTCCCGAAATAACCGTAGAAGTTCGCTCAATATTTAAATCTAAAAAATAAAAATGAACATCGTATCTGTTCATTAAATCATTATCATAAGCACCTGCTCTTGACTTTTTTTTATTTAAAAAAGACTTTTGTTTTTGAATGGCACAAGGATGATTTTCTTGGGCAAAGACATTTGCACAAGCAAATAAAATTGAAAGGAAAAATATTATTTTTTTCATAAGTTTAAAAATAAACAATAATTATGAAAAATGATGTTATTTTTAAAATCACATTGTTTTTTAATTGTTCAAAATTTATTTTTATTAAACTTATTTTAATCTACTAATTCATCCTTTTATGTATCTTTGTTCACTACAAAATACCTAAACTACCAAAATTATGTCTACATCAACTTGGTTTAAACGTATTGCCAAAGGAATTTTAACTTCCTCGAAAGAAAAAAAAGAAGTTCCTGATGGCATTTGGAATAAATGTGGCGAATGCAAAAAAACGTTTACTAGTGAAGAATTAAAAGGCAATTTATGGGTTTGCGATTCATGCAATCATCACATGCGTATTGATGCTGCTGAATATTTTAGTTTTCTTTTTGATGAAAATACCGAAAAAAGACTTTTTGAAAACATTACCTCAAAAGACGAATTGGGTTTTGTAGATTTAAAACCCTACGATAAAAGAATTGTAGCCGCAATGAAAAGCACCAATTTGCTTGATGCCATGACCGTTGCCGAAGGAAAAATAAACTCAAAACGAATAGTAATTGCTGCTATGAATTTTAAATTTATTGGTGGTAGCATGGGCTCTGTTATGGGCGAAAAAATTGCTCGTGCAATAGATTTTTGTATAAAAAACAAATTGCCCTTAATGATTATTTCAAAATCTGGTGGCGCAAGAATGATGGAAAGTGCATTTTCCTTAATGCAAATGGCAAAAACTTCTGCAAAACTTACTCAACTTGCCAAAGCAAAACTGCCTTATATTTCTTTTCTTACAGATCCTACAACTGGAGGTGTAACTGCATCTTTTGCAATGCTTGGTGATGTTAATATTGCAGAGCCTGGCGCATTAATTGCTTTTGCCGGACCACGTGTGGTAAAAGATACTGTAAAAGTAGATTTACCAGAAGGTTTTCAACGTTCCGAGTTTTTATTAGAACACGGTTTCCTAGATTTTATTGTTGAACGAAAAACCTTGAAAGAAAAAATTGCTAACTTAATTGGCTTTTTCGAAAACTAATTCGTTATCAATTCGATAAAGTTCTTTTAGCCAAGCATCACATTCATTTTTATATTCGTTTGTGCCGCAATATTCAAATTCGTTTTTGGCAGCCATATACTTATAATCTTTGCTCAATAATTCCACATGTTGAGCAACATAGATAATTGCATTAATAATTTCATCAACATTTTCATCTGACATGGTTGGGTGAATTGATAATCTTATCCAACCTGGATTGGTTTCTTTTACACCATTCAAAATATTAGCTCGAATAGCATTTGAATTTTCCTCATCGATATTTAATAAATAATGTCCATAAGTGCCTGCACAAGCGCATCCTCCACGAACTTGAATGCCAAAATGATCATTCAATAATCGCACTGCAAGATTATAATGCAGATTCGATATTTTAAATGAAATAGCCCCTACTCTGTTTCGATGTTTGGATGCCAAAATTTCTATATTATCAATTTGCTCAAAAGCATCAAATACTTTTTCGATAATTTGATGTTCTCGTTGTAACATATTTTCGGTGCCCATTTCTTTTTTCAATAAAAAACACAACGCCGTTTTTATGCCTTGCAAAAAAGGAGGCGTACCGCCATCTTCTCGATCTTCTATATTTGGAATATAATAATGCCCTTTCCATGGATTGGTAAAAACAACTGTACCACCACCCGGCTGATCTGGAATTTGATTTTTGTATAATTGAGAATTAAAAATCAAAACACCTGGTGTGCCAGGACCTCCCAAAAATTTATGTGGCGACATAAATATGGCATCAAGATGTGCACCTTCCTCTTCAGGATGCATGTTGATATCTACATAGGGCGCACTACATGCAAAATCTACAAAACAATAGCCATTTTCTTGATGAATTAATTTTGCTATTTCATGATAAGGTGTTGTAATTCCTGTTACATTGCTACAAGAAGTAATGGAAGCAATTTTTATTTCTCGATGTTTATACTCTTCCAATAATGTTTTAAAATGTGCCATATCGACAAGTCCATCGCTACACGGATTTATTATTTCTACATCTACAAATGTTTCCAACCATGACGTTTGATTTGAATGATGTTCCATGTGTGTGATAAAAACTATTGGTTTTTTTTGCTCATCAATTTCTATTTTTTGAGCAGTAAAATTGTTCAACATTTCAGGAATGCGTAAACCTAGAATGCGTTGCAATTTATTGATAGCACCCGTCATGCCGCTGCCTACAAAAATCAAGGCATCACTTTCATTAGCGCCAACTTCTTTTTTAATAATTTCTTTTGCATAATGGTAGGCTTTGGTCATGTATGTTCCTGTTACCGAAGTTTCGGTGTGTGTATTTCCACAAAAAGGAAAAATCATCTTGTTCATTTTTTCTTCGATGGGCGCATAAAGCCTTCCACTAGCTATCCAATCAGCATAAAGTAATTTTTTTTTGCCAAAAGGGGTATTAAAAAAAATATCGTTTCCGATGGTATTTTTCCGAAATTTTTCAAAATAAGTTGATTCCATGGTGCAATTTACAAACAGTTTTTGAGAAAAGGTTTAGTTGGAACATCAAAATTAGAAATGAAAAATTAGCACTCCACTTTGCCGTTAATAAAAGCAAAACTACCGTTAGTAAAATACATTTCGATAAATTAATTTTAACAGATTTAATTATTTAACTTTATATAAGTTTATTAAGAACTATAAATATGAAAAACAAAATCATCATCTTTACCCTATTTTTATTTGGTCTATTTTTTAACTCTAAAGCGCAAGATTTTATAACAGTTTGGGATCTTGGCTTAACAAATAATTCTTTTGAAGAATTATATTTTGGAGTTGAAACAAATGGACCAGTTTCATATACTTGGGAAACTATTCCTGCTAGTGCATTTTCAGGTAGTGGTACTTTTGACATGAATATGAGTGGTCCCCCAATAACTGGTCTTATACCTAATACTAAAATTCGACTAAAAATAAACCCTACTAATTTAAATAGAATTTATATGACAATTATCTCATATAGTGAATTAATGATAGATGTTGAGCAGTGGGGATTTACATCTTGGACTTCAATGGCGGATGCATTTAGAGGGTGCTTCGATTTAGATATAACTGCTACGGATGTCCCAAATTTAAGCAATGTTGAAAATTGTTCTTTTATGTTTGGATACTGTGACAATTTAGTTTCAGGAAATAGTCTAAGTAATTGGAATGTAAGTAATGTAAAAAATATGGATAGAATGTTTATATCTTGTCAAAATTTTAATCATCCTATAAATAATTGGGATGTTAGTAATGTTACAGATATGGGAGGTATGTTTTCTGGAGCAAATAACTTTAATCAACCAATTAATAGCTGGGATGTAAGTAATGTTACAGATATGGGAGGCATGTTTAGTGGTGCTGATGATTTTAATCAACCGCTAAATAATTGGAATGTTAGTAATGTAACAGAAATGGATAGGATGTTTAACTATGCAACATCTTTTAATCAACCATTAGGAAATTGGGATTTGACAAATGTACATTTTCAATTAGAAGAAATGTTGACATATTCTGGCATAAATTGTACAAATCTTTCTTCTTCGTTATACGATTGGGCTCATAAACCAAACCCTGTTGGAGGATTATGGATTGGTGTTTATAATAGAACTGTAACTTCAGCTATTACACCAGAGTTGATTTTTCTAACTCAAACTAAGGGTTGGACGTTAAATGGACTTAATGTTGATTCAAATAATTGTTTCACACCTTCTAATATTGAAAATATTAATGAAACTTCCCCGTTAGTTATTTCTCCCAACCCCACAAATGGCTTAATAACATTATCTAATTACAATACTGCTATTTCAAAATTAGAAATTGTAAATCTCCAAGGACAAAAATTAATCGAAAATATATTGAAAGACAATATCGATATTTCAGCATTGCCACAAGGTGTATATTTTTTATACATCAGCAATGAAAAAGGAGAAAAGTATGTGAAGAAAGTAATACGTGAATAAAAATAATTGAAGCTTATCATTTAAACTATTCTTATTTTTGCTCAAATGAAAGAAATTTCTAATCGTTCCGCTACGTTTCATTTTGCCATCGAACAAAAGTTTGATGCAGGAATGCAATTAGTGGGCACCGAAGTAAAAACATTGCGAAAAGGTCAGGCTAGTTTTAACGATTGTCATTGCCTTTTTATGGATAACGAACTTTGGATAAAAAATTTACATATCCCAGAATATAGTTTTGGTAATAAAAATAATCATAATCCAGTTCGAGATCGAAAATTGTTATTGAACAAAAAAGAACTCAATAAATTATTGAATAAAACCAAAGAAAAAGGGTTTACCATTATTCCTTTGCGAATTTATTTTGCAGAAAGTGGCTATGCCAAAATTGAAATAGCGCTTGCCAAAGGAAAAAAATCTTTTGACAAGCGCCATAGCATTAAAGAAAAAGACGCTGCTAGACAATTGCAACGAGATTTAAATTATTAATTTATTAAAATGGTAAATCATCGTTAGCACCATCGCTTACGATTTCTGTTTTTGGTGCAGAAGGTGCTGGAGCTGATGCTGCATAATCAACTGGTGCTGAAGCTGGAGCAGCATTACTTGCACCTGCTGCATCAATTTTCCAAGCTTCAAGATTAGTAATATAGCCAATTGTTCCATCTTGGCGTGTCCATTTATTTCCACGAATGTTGAACAACACTTTTACATCGTTGCCCACTTGAAAGTTATTCAATAATTCGCATTTTTGATTTGTAAGTTGAAACTTTACAAAATCAGAATATTGGCTTCCGCTGATTTCTTTAAAAACTTCAAGTACAAATTCTCTTTTAGAAAACGTGTCTTTGATTTTTTGAGTTTCATTTTTTTCGATAATTTTTCCTGTTAATTCAAATGATGACATAATTTTATATACTTTTAGAAAAACGAAATTAAGTGAAAAAAAACAAATTTAATAATAATTTTATCCTCAAATCCGGAATTCTTTTTCTGATTTGTTTGCAACTTTTTTCTTGCAAAACTACTTATCTTCCCAAAAGAATAGAAG
>JAGNRR010000049.1 GCA_017988595.1 Chitinophagaceae bacterium | reverse complement strand
TTCCTGTACCCTATAACACATCAAGTGTTTATGCAGATTTTGCTATTATGAAAAATAAATGGGAAACGTCTTGGATAGGTTTAGGAGGTGCATTTTGGCGCGATGTGGCAGGGAATGGAAATTTATCTTTAAATAAATTTCAAACCAATTTATCATATCATGTTATGTTGAATGATAAAAGCACTTTATCTGGGGGTTTAGGTATAGGAAAATCTCAACGCGCCATTGATATTAGCAAACTTACTTTTGATGCACAATGGAATGAATTTACTTTTGACAGATCATTATCTAATAGAGAAAATATTGGACGAAATCAAACTGATTTTTGGGACATGAGTGCAGGAATAAATTTTTCCAATTACAATCAAGAAAATTTAGCTTATAAAATTAGTTTAGCTGCAATGCATATCAATAGACCATTAGAAAGTTTTTATGGCGAAAGCAATCGAATGGGTGTTCGTCCGATAGCAAATGTAGAAGTAATTTATAAAGCTAGTAATATGATGATTATTACACCAAGTATATATTACACTTCACAAAAAAAAGCGAGTGAATTGATATTTGGTTCATTATTTAATTTAAATGTTTCTGGCTCAAAAGAAATGACTTTAAATCCTAACGAATTTATTATGGGCGTTCACTATCGATACAAAGATGCAGCAATTGGTACAATGGGTTATCGCTGGAATAAATATCAATTAATGATGAGCTATGACCATACACTTTCAAAATTAAATATCGCCAACAAAGGAATAGGTGCTTTTGAGTTTTCTTTTATGGCAAATGGAAATTTTGAAAAAAATAGTGACACAAAAATGTATTCTTGTCCAAGATTTTAGTAAACCATTTTTTGTTAATCTTTAAAATACATTCTCCCTTCCTCATATTTCATTTTCGTTAGGGATAAATCTAAAAGCAAAGGCCCATCGATATCGGCATAATCTAAAAAAGGCAAAAAATTCATCATTGCCATAGTGCCAATTTCGCTTTCACTCATGCAGCCCATCATTATTTTTTGCTCAAGTTTTTTTGCTTCTTTTATCATTCGCAAAGCTGGCGTAATGCCTCCGCATTTGGTAAGTTTTATATTAATTCCATGAAAATGTTCAGCACATTTTTCTACATCATTTTCTGTAACACAACTTTCATCTGCGATGTAGGGCAAACAAGATTTTTCTTTTAAAACTTTCATATCATCCCAACTGTCTTTTGCCAAAGGCTGTTCTATAAATTCTACTCCAAGTTGTTTAAATTTTTCTTGATTTTGCAATGTAAAATCTAAACTCCAAGATGCATTAGCATCAATTCTAAAAACAGAAGTAGATTCTTTTCTTAAAGCATCAATAATATCAATTGCATTAGATTCATCTAATTTTATTTTATAAATCGGCATTGGATGAGCCTTCATTTTTTCAATCATTTTTTCAATTCGGTCAATGCCTATAGTATAATCCGTCAACGTATTATTATGCCAATCAATATTCCAAAGTTGATGAAGTTTTTGATTTTTCATATTGGCATGTAAATTCCAAAAAGCCATATCTAAAGCACAAATTAAAAAATTATCCCCATCAATAATATTAGGAAAAAGATGATGACAAAAATGCCAAAACCGATCAGGTGTTGTAAAAGCATAATGGGTTATAAAATTTTTTTTATGTTCCAGTTTTTCTATCATTTTATCAACTGTAACATTGTAATAATTTATAGCAGGCGCTTCGCCAGTGCCCCAAAAACCTCGAAATCCAATTTCTACTTTCAATGCTTCCTGATGTGTTTTTAATCCATGAGCAGTTTGAAAAGGATATTGAAAAGCATGACTAGTTTTAGAAAATTTGAGTTCGAGCATATTTTAATTGATTAAAAACATAAAAAAATAACATAAAAAATTAAAACTACAATTTTTTTTTATACTGAAATTCAGTTATCTTTAGCTTTGTAAATATTAAAACATTTTTTTATGGGCGATAATAAATTAAAAAATATAGCAAATTCATCCTTCGGAATTGAAAACGAAGCTGAAAAAAACTCCACTTACGATATAGCAAAAGATGCTATTTTTCAAAAGTATGCAAATAAATCATTGCCTTTAAAAACAAAAAAAACACGTGCAGGATTGACTCCATACACGGGTGCTTTTACAGAAAAACATAAAATACATTTATTGCGAAGAGCCATGTTTGGCGTAAAACGCAGTGATGTGTTGGCTTTAAATGGCATGACAGCAAGTCAAGCTGTAGACTTATTATTAAATAATTCTCAGCCAATGCCTGCACCTCCAGTAAATTATTACGAAGCTATATATCCAGATATCACAAATGTTGCTTTAGGTCAAACTTGGATTAATGCAGAATATGGCGATGGCACACAAAATTATTATCGAAAAATTGGTGTTCAAGGATGGTGGATGGAAAGTATCATAAATCAAAACGTGAGTATTGATGAAAAAATGGTCGTGTTCCTTCACAATTATTTCCCCATATTATTTGATAATGTTGATGATGCAAGATGGCTTTATAGATACATGCTTTTATTGAGAGCTCATAAACTTGGAAATCTTAAAACTTTTATAAAAGAATTAACCAAAGATGGCGCAATGCTATTTTTTCTTAATGGCCATTATAACGTAAAAAATTCTCCCGATGAAAATTATGGAAGAGAATTACAAGAGCTTTTTACTATTGGAAAAGGAACTAACATGTACACCGAAGACGATGTAAAAGAAGCCGCAAAAGTATTAACAGGTTGGCGAGTAGATGATTTGACATTAACCGTAAATTTTGAACCCGTAAGACACGAAACCGCAAATAAAACTTTTACCTCATTTTATAACAATACAACAATAGCTGGCCTTTCTGGTGCATCCGGTGCAAATGAATTGGATAGTTTATTAAATATGATTTTTTCAAAAGATCAATTAGTAGCTAAATATTTTGCAAGAAAACTATATCGCTTTTTTGTTTATTATGATATTGATGCTAATATCGAAACAACTATTATTGATGGTTTAGCTCAAACCATGATTGCTAATAATTGGGACATAAAACCAGTTTTATCGCAATTATTAAAAAGTGATCACTTTTTTGACACTTTGTCTCAAGATTGTTTTATAAGAACTCCAATGGATTATTATTTAGGACTGATGCGAACTACAGGTGTAAATATTCCAATTGCATTAGGATTAGAAGATTACACTAGAAGTTTTATTTCAATAGCAAATTTATGCAGTAATGCTGCAATGGACCCTGGAACACCACCTAGTGTAAGTGGCTGGCCTGCATTTTATCAAATTCCTCATTTTCATCAAATGTGGATAAATTCCGATACACTTCCAAAGAGAATGCGTAACACAGATAGACTTTTAACAAATAATGGCATTTATGTTTCTGCAAATGCTAAATTACAAATAGATGTTTTATCATTTTGCCAAAGTTTATCTGCACCAAGTGATCCCGATGCAGTTGTAAGCGATTGTGTTAATTATTTATTGGCAATTGGATTATCTCAAAGCTTAAAAGATTATTATAAATCAATATTACTTTCAGGACAAACATCAAATTTTTATTGGACAAATGCTTGGAACGACTATATAAATAATCCCGGAAACACAACCTATGCTGGAATTGTACGAGGTCGACTTCAAAACATGCTTACACAAATGTTGCGAATGGCAGAACATCATTTATCTTAATATCAACATAAAAATTCAATACATAATAATCAATCAAAAAAATATTTATGAAACGAAGAGATTTTTTAAAACTTAGTTCAATGGCTTCATTAGCCTTTTCAATAAATGGTTTACCAATAAAAGCTTTTGGAGAAGGTAAATTTGCCGAAGCCTTGTTAAAAACAAGAGCTAGTAATGGAAATATTTTAGTGCTTATCCAACTTTCAGGAGGAAATGATGGTTTAAACATGGTTATTCCTTTAGATAAATATGCTGAACTTACAAATGGTAGAAGCAATATTTTAATTCCATCTGCTAATGTATTAACTTTAAATGGACAGCCAAATACTGGTTTACATCCAAGTATGACAGGTTTACAAAACATGTACAATACAGGCAAAGTAAATATTGTACAAGCTGTAAGTTATCCTAATCCTAATTTTTCACATTTCCGATCAAATGATATTTGGGAAACAGCATCGGATTCTGGAGTTTTCTTGAATACAGGATGGGTAGGCAGATTGATAGACAATCAATTTCCCGGGGCTCCACAAGCTTATCCAACTGCCAATTTTCTTTCGCCTTTGGCAATTCAAATTGGTTCTACAGTTTCTACAACATTAACCGGAGCTAATGGGCTTAATGGAATTGCATTGAGCAGTATTTCAAATTTTTATAACATCGTAAATGGTGTAGTTGATCCTGCGCCAAATACACCTGCCGGAAATGAATTAACCTTTATTCGTTTTATATCTCAACAAACTCAAGCTTACACGCAAGTTATTCAAAATGCTGCAGGATTGGGTTCAAACTTAGCCACTTATCCTTCAGGAAATAATTTAGCAAATCAATTAAAAATTGTAGCTCAATTAATTTCAGGGGGGTTACAAACTCCAGTTTATATAGTTTCAATGGGCGGATTTGACACTCATGACAATCAAGTGGATACTACAAATACTATTTATGGACAACATTCACAGCTTATGCAACAATTGTCCGATGCCATTGCTGCTTTTCAAAATGATTTAGAATTGATGGGTAAAGATGATATTGTTTCAGGTTGTACAATATCGGAATTTGGACGACGAGTAAAATCAAATGCAAGTGTGGGTACCGATCATGGAAGTGGTGCACCTTTAATTGTTTTTGGTTCAATGGTAAACCCAACAGTGATAGGAACTAGCCCAAATTTGCCAGCAAATCCTACTGTAAACGACAACGTACCGATGCAACATGATTTTAGACAAGTTTATGCTTCTATTTTACAAGATTGGCTTGGTATGTCGGTAGCCGATGCCGAAAGTGTATTAAATGGTGTTCAATATCAAACCTTACCAATATTTAAAACCTTACCAAATGATGTTGGTGAAATTACAGAACCTGTTTCTACAATTTCATTGGAACAAAATTTCCCTAATCCTTTTATAAATCATACCACAATTAGATTTGTTTCTGATGGTGGATTTGTAAACATTACCTTGTATGATGATATGGGACGACGCATCAGAACACTTTATGAAAACGAAGTGCCTGCAGGAACATTTGAAGTAAATGTGGATAGAGCAGGTTTGGCAACTGGTCATTATTTTTATCAAATGACACACGGCACCAAACAATTTACAAAGAAAATGTTGGTGGTAAATTAATTTCCAATTCTTATTGAATATTAATAAATACCTATAAAGGTGTAAATAATATAACTAAGCTGATTTTACTTTTGTTTCAAACAAACTAAACTCAACTTATGAAAAATTATCAAAACAAATTTTTAAAATTTATTACGTTCTCATTTATTTGCATTAGCTTATTTTCTTGTTCCAAAAAAGAAACCATTACTGATATTATTACCACACCTACAGATTCCTCGGCATCTTTTACTTGGACAGAAAACGGCGGCGCAACAATCAAAGCAGATTCTGCATATTGGACAACTGGCGCTTGGGGAACAGGTATTAGAGCTTCTAAAGGCTCTGGTGTTTCTAATTATTTTGAAATTAATTGGGCAACACAAAACAACACTAGTGTTGGCTCAAAAACCTTAACCGTAGGAAGTGATTTTACTTTTTTACAAGCAGGAAATACATACACCAACCCCACCGATCAACTTTTAAATATTACAGGTTTTAGCAACGATAAACTTTCTGGAAATTGTACTGTGGCAGTTGCTGGAGGTACAATTACGACTATTGTTTGCACCTTTTCAAATTTACCAAAAAAATAATTCTTTATTTGTTTAATCCTACAAAAGGATTATTCATTTTTTCTAAACCAATAGTAGTTTCTGGTCCATGACCAGAAAACACTTTGGTATTATCTGGCAACGTAAATAACTGTGTATGAATACTTTTTATCAAAGTGTTCATATCACCACCAGGCAAATCTGTTCTGCCTACTGAGTTTTGAAAAAGTACGTCCCCGCTGATGACTACATTTTCTTCTTTGCAATAAAAACAAATGCTTCCTGGCGAATGTCCTGGTGTAAATAAAATAGAAAATGTGTAATTGCCTAGCATCAACATTTTACTTTCGTCTATAAAAAAAGTAGGCTGAGGCGAAATTTTATATTCAACGCCATATCGTTCCGAAACCAAGCCTGCGTTTTGAAAAACCACATCATCTTTTTGATGAAACGCAAATGGAATGGTGTATTTATTAAGTACAGCTTGGCATCCAAAAATATGGTCGATATGCGTGTGTGTGCAAAGAAGCATTTGTGGAATTAATTTTTCACTTTCTATAAAATCAAAAAAGAGTTGCTCTTCTTTTTTATCATACATACCTGGATCTATAATCCAAGCTTCTTTTTTTTCATTAAAAAGGATATAGGTATTTTCTTGAAAAGGGCTAAAGGTGATTTTTTTTATTTGGAGCATAATGTTGATTTTGAAAAATGAAAAATAACATAATTCTATTTCAAATTAATTAGATTAGGCTATCAATTTTTATTTCCTTAATTTTATTTTTGAATTTAAGGGTAACGTGAAATTAAAAATATTCATATTTTGTATTGTAATCTGTAGCTTTTCAAAATTTTCGGCAGGACAAGCCTCTACCGAAAAATTTGGAAGACAGCGTTTGCAGTATAATTTTTTTGATTGGCAATATTTTGATAGTACCAATTTTAGACTTTTTTATTATGGCAGACACAATAAAGCCATTGCCTTGCATGTACTTAACGAATCTGAAAAAGATTTAAAAAATATTGTGCAATTAATGGGTGGTCGATTGCCCAGAAAATTAAATATCATTTTATATTCAAATTATAGCGATTTTATTCAAACCAATTTGGGCAGAAATAATGAATTGCAAAATGAAGCCGATGGCGGAAAAATAGAAGTAACGAGTGATAATATCCCTATCTATTTTACGGGCAACCAACAAGATTTACGAAATCAGATAAGAAAAGGAGTGGCAAATGTAATAAAAGACAATATGCTTTTTGGCGACAACATAAAAGATATTATCAAAAACGTAATTAAAATGAATTTGCCCGATTGGTACACGTTGGGCTATGTAAATTTTATTGCCGAAGATTGGACCGCAGAAAAACATATTGAAGTACAAAGTATTTTGGGCTCTGATTCTACAAAAAGTTTTAATACGTTAGCAAGAACTTATCCGGAATTAATAGGTGCCTCGATGTGGAATTTTTTGAAAAATAATTATAACGAAAACACTATTTCAAATTTATTGTATCTTACTCGTTATCGAAAAAATGTGCAAGATGCTTTGTCGAATGTAACCAGAAAGCCAATTGAAACTATTTATGATGAATGGAAAGCCTATTGCCAAAAATCAACGAAAATTGAAAACGACACCACCAACTATGAACGAACCCAAAGTACTTTTTTAAAAATAAATCCTTTTACAACTTATTCTCAATTGACCATATCCCCAAATGGCAATCAATTGGCATATGTGGCAAAAAAAGAAGGGATGTATAAAGTTTTTATTCAAGAAACAAAAGACCAATTTGAAAAAGAATTATTAAACGGCGGCACACTTCGAGATGTAAAATTAAATGACGACCCAAATTATCCAATGTTGGCTTGGAGCCAAGATGGAAAATTATTAGCCATATTATATTTGAAAAAAAATTTTATTAGAATAAATTTTTACAACACTAAAAATCAAAAAAGAATTTATAAAGTGATTGGTTCTAATAAAATTGAACGCATTACGGGCATGTGTTTTTTGGGCGATGAAAATAACATGATTTTTTCGGGAATTAAAAAAGGCAAAAGCGATTTGTTTACCTATCAAGTAAAACGAAATCGAATTACCCAATTGACAAATGATTATTTTGATGACAAATCGCCAACTTATATCAAAACAGAAACCTATTCTGGAATTGCATTTTTATCAAACAGAACATCGCTAATTTTGGATGACCCTTCACTAAAAGAAAATCAAAACCTGTCGCCAAATTTTAATGTCTTTTTTTTGGATGACAAAGTAGCCAAATCTGTTGTTCAATTGAGCAATAGTAATAAAAACATTATTGAAGTAAGCCAATTTGGACCAAGAAAAATAAGTTATTTAGAAGAAGAAAATGGTGAAATAAAACGAAAAATAATTAATTACGTTAAAACAGAAAGCAAAGAACAACAAATTCAAGAAACCCCATCGGCATATTTTCCAAACAGTATTTTGCATCAAGAATATTTAATTCAAGAAAGAGAACTGGTTGAAATTATAAAAGAAAATGGACAGTATACTATTTTTAAATCGCCATTTAAAAATATCGAAAACTATGAACTTAATCATCCTGCAGAAATAGAAAAAGCGGATACAAATGTGGCAAGTAATATTATTGTAAAACCAAAATATATAACTAAATATAATGAAACTGATAGTGCTTCGTATTTGATGAATTTATTTTTGAATACTAAAAAGAATGAAAAAATAGCTTCAGAGCAATTGATGTTAAATGCAGGAAAGAAAAAATCAACAAAATATTTAGCTACTTTTTATCCCGATTTTATTCAAACAAGTATCGATAACACGTTATTATTTAATCGATATCAAATTTATAATTCCTCAACGCCAAACTTTCAAGTGCCGAACTTGAATGGATTTTTATCCACTTCATTAATTGACATTTTAGAAGATTATAAAATTACAGCAGGCATTCGCTTGCCATTCAATTTACAAGGCACTTCATATTTTGTTGAGTTTGGAAATTATAGAAAAAGATTGGATTGGAAATTGATTTATTTTCATCAACAAACACCCAATTTTTTTAATTTTTCAAATAGGCCTCCACCCTATTTTTCACCTTATGATGTTTATGCCAAATCCAATCTTGATTATTTTCAATCATCATGGAATTATCCATTTAATGTAAGCAACAGCTTGCAAGCGCATATAGGATTAAGATACGACAGAACTATTTTTAAATCTCAAGATAGATTTAGTGCCGAAATTCCGAATGAAACCAGCTCTTGGGGTTTTTCAAAACTGGAATATGTGTATGACAATAGTTTTGTTCCATTATTTAATATCAGAAAAGGTGAGCGAGCAAAACTTTTTGTAGAATATTATCAACAAACAAGTGGCGGAAAAAATAGTTTTTGGAACATGGGTTTCGATGGACGAATTTATAAAGGCATTTATAAAAACATTATTTCAGCAACAAGATTGGCTGCTGGCATTAGCGGCGGAAAATCAAAATTATTATATTATTTAGGCGGAGTAGACAATGCTTTATCGCCAAAAGTAGATAACAGCAATTTTCCAAATCCTGATATCAATTATCAATTTCAAACTTTAGCAACAAATCTACGAGGCTATAAACAGCAAGCTAGAAATGGCACAAGCAATATGGTTTTTAATCAAGAAATAAGACTCCCAATTGCTAATACTTTTTTGAAAAAACCACCTCGTTCAAGTTTTATTAGAAATCTTCAACTTGTTTCTTTTTTAGATGTTGGTGGTGCCTGGGAAGGCGTTTTGCCAAATGCAGAAAACATTAAAATGACAAAAATCTTTAATCAAGGAAAAGTTACTGCTATACTTTACAATTTAGAAAATGCAATAGGAGTTGGATATGGTGCTGGTTTGCGCACCAAACTATTTGGTTATTTTGTTCGTTGCGATGCCGCTTGGAATATAGAAGGTGCAAAAAAACCAATGATTCATGTTTCACTAGCCACTGATTTTTAATTTCAAAAAAAAATGAAAAAAACTATTTTCTTGATATTTTTATGTCATGTTTTTTACTACCAATGTTTTGCTCAAACGGATAGTAGCTTGATAGAAAAAAAAGATACGCTGTTGATAGAAAATAGTAGTGCCGAAGACAGTTCAAAAATTGTAAATGAAAAACCAAAAACAGCTTCTTCATACCTTGTAAAAGGAATAATTAAAGATGCAATGACTGAAGAAATTATTCCATTTGCTACTGTTTTTTTTCCAAACTCAGCAGTTGGGAAAAAAACAAGCGATGATGGCACTTTTGAATTTGATTTAAAAACATTACCCAACGATACATTAATCATTTCTGTTTTGGGTTATGCCAAGAAAAAAATTTTATTAAACAAAAATGAATTCACTTATTTTTTCAATGTAGAACTTGAAACCGATGTACATAAAATAAAAGAAGTTGTTATACGATATGATAAAAATCCAGGTTGGACATTGATTAAAAAAGTTATAGCAAACAAAGAAATTAATAATTACGACAAAGCAGCAAATTATAGCTACGAAGTTTATAATAAATTAGAATTGGATATTAATAAAATCCCAAAAGGTGCATTTAACAAAAATCCTGTACTAAAAGATTTTAGTTTTATAAATAAATATATTGATACAACCAGTGAAGAAAAACCTTTTCTGCCGTTGTTTCTTACCGAGAGTATTTCGGATTATTATTATCAAAAAAAACCAAAAAAAACTCGAGAGTTTATCAAAGGCTCTCGAACATCAGGCTATAAAAATTCTAGTGTTCAAACCTTGTTGGGCTCTATGTATCAAAACATAAATGTGTATAGCAATTCCATCGATGTATTTGATGTAAAATTCATAAGTCCAATTGCAGACAATGCTGGCTTTTTTTATTCCTACGAAATTACTGATACGCAAAAGATAGATGGCTTGGAATGCTATCATGTTTTTTTTACAGCAAAAAGAAAAGGGGATCGAGTTTTTGATGGTGATATTTGGATACATGAAAACGATTATGCTATTAAGATTGCAAATTTAACTTTGGGCAAAGATCAAAATATAAATTGGGTAAATAAAGTAAGTCTTTATCAAGAATTTAAATTATACGATGATACACTTTGGTTTTTGATAAAAGATAAATTTTATGTTGATTTTTTAATCACTCAAAAAGGAAATAGCCCAAGTTATATGGGTAAAAAAACCACAACTTATAAAAATATAATAGTAAACAATGCAAAAAACACAAGCATATTAGAAGATAAAAAAATAAAAGAAAATATTGTAATCAATAATGAAGCATTGGATAGAAA
>JAGNRR010000226.1 GCA_017988595.1 Chitinophagaceae bacterium | reverse complement strand
TTACAGTGTTTTTCTACCATTGCCATCGTAAAACGCGAAACAGGCGGCTGGCGATGGCCAATCATTCAATTTGTACTATTTTCTTTACTTGCATATTGCGCTTCCTTATTGGTATATCAGTTGGGAAGTTAATTTTTTACACCTAATTAATTGGAAATAAATTAGTTAGAAATTATTGGTTTATATTTTTGTTTTTTTTTATTAAAAATGAACTTTAAATAAACAAATAGAGTTATATTTGTGTTGCCTAGTGCTGTTTTTGAAAAATAAAACATAACGTGATTTAATCTGAGAGGAAATTTATTTTCACTTTAAATCAATTTGTTATGAAAAAATTTTTACAAAAATTGGCTGGTTATTCACCTGAGGTGGTGAGTTTGGTTTCTTCAGATTTGCAGAGGTTGATAACGCTTTTGGGTTTATCTATATTCTTACCATGTTTATTGGCTTTAATTGGAGGGTTTGATATAGCCTTGCAGTATGAATTACCTATTCCTCTTTGTATTTTCTTTGGGTTTTTAACCTCTTTCATCTACTTTTTAATTGATATGTTTTTTGTTGGGCTTTCTTCAATAGGAGGGAAAACCATAATGTATTTTCGATTTTTCATTTCATTTAGTTTTAGTTGCATTGTTTCTTTTCCAATACCTATAATGTTCCAAAACAATAAAATAGAAAATTATTTAAAAGAGCAAATTGAAAATAAGAAGCTAGTATTGGACTCAATTTATAAGCAAGACACAAACAAAAATTTTGAAATTCTTCTAAAAAAAGAGAAAGTTAGGAATGATGGATTAGAGGCTTATTCAAATGAAGGGTTGACAGGAAAAGGTGAAAATTATGTTATTAAAAGGGAAAAATATATGAAAGATTCCCTTGATTGGTATAATGAAAAATTAAAGGTGGACAGCCTCCAAGGGGTTATAAATGCCAAATATGAAGAGAGATTAAATTATATTAAAAATATCAAGTCGGCGGATTATTTTACAAAACTAGAAGCCATGTTTGCCATGGCATTTGGTGGAAATATATTAATGATTTTCATGATTATAATCACGTTCGTACCCTTAGTATTGATTGATTTAATTCCCATCGTATTTAAGTTAGGATTGAAAAAAGCTGTTGCTGAATACAATCATTATCGAGATATAAAAATTGAACAATTAAAATCCAATAATGAAATTTTACTAACGAAGAAAAATGAGATTTATTTAAATAAAAAGCAAGTTGAGTTGGAAATTGAGCAGACCAAATTGGATATTGCAACAGCAGAAGAAAAAAATAGAATCAAATTTGAAGAGGTAGAAATCCAATTAAAATTTGATTTAAAAAAGCAAAAATTGGAAGATGAATTGAAAATTAATTTTCCAAAAAGTGCTAAAAAGATAAGCGAAATATTGAATAGTAATATTTCAAATGAAAATATTGTAAATGAAAAAATTTTTAAATTAACAAAATCAATGCAATCAGCCATTGAAAGAATCAGAAAAAATTCAAATGAGGATAATTTTATTTATAATTTATACTTATGGATATTAGATAATATCAAATATGATGAAAATCATTCTACCGAATTTTATAGAAGTGCAAGACAAGTGTATAATGAAAAACGAGCAGTATGCGGTGAGTTTGTAATTTTACAAATGGCATTTTTGAAATACATCAATATCGAATCACACTTTGTTGAAGTGGCCATGGATAATGATGGAAAGGAAGTAGTTCATGCTTGCCTTGGTGTTAAGCGAGGGAAAGGGATTCAACTAATTGATATAGCTTATAGGTCATTCGATATTTTTCATAAAAAGTACCGAGTAATTGATGAAAATGAATTAGATATGAAATTTAATAATTGGAATAAATAAAACAAAGCTTATGAATAAAATTTTACAATTTTTAAAAAGTAGAAAGGCAAATGGACTCAAATGGAATTTTGATGTAAATATCCCATTTGTTGATATTCCAATCAAACTTTTTAAATACAAAAAGGATAAATTAATTAATAATATAGGGATTCCTATGTCCAAAAACGACCGAACTTCGGATGAAATTTTTGAAAGTATTTTAAATCTTTTACAAGAAAACAAAAAGGATAAAAATGAAAAATAGTTTTTTAAAGTTCCTTTCATTTTTATGCATAATATATGCATTTTATGCTATATTCACCATGGTAATTGGTTGTCAAATTCCATATAATATCAAATGTGAAGGTTTATTATTGGATAAGTCATTTACCTATTCTTTTTCAAATAAACCAGCTTTTGATGGTAATTTAATAAATATTCCCTATCCTCAATCCAAGCATATAATGGTAGACAATTTGGGTTCGTTAAAATATGATTCAACAAGTAAACAGTATGTTTGGAAAAACAGTATCAATATTAAATTTCCTAACCAAATAGATGCCACAAACATTGAATATCCTGTTTGTAAATCACTTAGCAAAAAATCTAAAAAAAGATATTTTGGAGCAAATGAAATTATTGATGAAAGCACATTAAAAAAGGGAATTAGATTTAATATTCTTAGTGGTAATTCCTCGCATAGAGTGTATGTCTCTATAAAAGAAACGAATTTTGGTATGATATTGATTTCCAATTCAGAAGCATTAAATGTCAGTTTTCCAATTGCAGCAAATATGCAAAATTATTATGAATTGAATGCACACTGTAATTCAGTAAAATCCACATCTAAGGTTTTTTTATTTGAACAAATTGCACCAAAAGTTTTTCAACATAGTTTCCAAATTTACCCTGGTTTTTTTTCTTGTAAAATTGTAAAATTGAATAATGGTATTAGCACAAAATTAGAACAAAAAAACGGATTTTTTTGTATTGATAAATTTGTTTTTTCATTGAATAAAAGATTTTCATTATGGGAAATATTTCTTTTGTTTTTTTCTTTTGTTTTAATAATTGTTTTTCAAATTAAACTTTTTAAAAATCAAAAGGAAATAAAAAATCCCATATTGGTTATGCTAATTCAACTTCGTATTTTATTAAATAATGTTGCCCTTTTATCCTTTCCAATTTTGA
>JAGNRR010000225.1 GCA_017988595.1 Chitinophagaceae bacterium | reverse complement strand
CCATGTGTTGGTTTTGCTAGCAACCCATTTTCCATTAAAGTTAAGCAAAGTTTATATGCAGCTTTAGGATCTTCGTGTTTTATAACAATGGCATTAAGCAATCCTTTTCCTCGTACTTGAGCAATATGTTTACTGTTTAATGCAATTAATTTTTCTCGAAAATAATGTCCTAACTCAAAAGATTTTACAGCCATATTTTCATCAATTAAAACTTGCAAGGCTGTTTTTGCTACAACACAAGCCAATGGATTTCCGCCAAATGTACTTCCATGTTCACCAGCTTTTATGTTCAGCATGATTTCATCATTGCATAAAACAGCACTTACTGGCAAAATGCCACCACTTAATGCTTTACCTAAAATTAAAATATCAGCTTTTACATTTTCATAATCTATGGCAAGCATTTTTCCTGTTCTTGCCAAACCGGTTTGAATTTCATCGGCTATAAAAAGTACATTCTTTTCTTTACAAAGATTTGCGCATTTGCTCAAATAACCTTCGTCTGGAACTACAACACCTGCTTCGCCTTGAATAGGTTCTAGTAAAAATCCAACAACATTTTCATCCTCTAGTGCTTTTTCTAGTGCGTTAAAATCATTGTATGGAATCATTTCATAGCCTGGCATAAAAGGTCCAAATCCATTTTTAGAATCAGGATCGGCACTAAATGAAATAACATTTAAGGTTCTACCGTGAAAATTTCCAGAGCAAACAATTATTTTAGCTAAATTATTTTCGATTCCTTTTTTTTCATATCCCCATCGACGAGCAAGTTTCAATGCTGTTTCTACAGCTTCAACACCAGAGTTCATAGGAAGAACTTTATCGTATTTAAAAAGTGAAGTTATGAATTGTGCAAAATCGCCAAGTTTATCGCTATGAAAAGCACGTGATGTTAATGTTAATTGTTGGGCTTGTTCAATAAGTGCAGCAATAATTTTTGGATGGCAATGTCCTTGATTTACGGCACTATAGCCACTTAAAAAATCATAATATTGTTTTCCTTCAACATCCCAAAGCAAAGCACCTTTCCCTTTTTTCAAAACGACAGGCAAAGGATGATAATTATGCGCATTGAATTTTTCTTCAATTGCTATTAATTCATCGGTTAATAATATTTCTTGCATTTCCATAGTTACAAAATTAAGGTTTTGTGTAGGCTAAAAAAAATAATTTAATTTTTTCTTTAATATTTATAATAAAGAAATAATAATGAAAACATTAATGGAAGCAACATTAATCCATCTATAAAAATTAAATACCAAGTTAGATTTTTTTGTTGCTTAGATTTTTCAATAAAGTATATTAAGAATATTGATGCTAATAACAAACTAAATGGAAGCCATTTATTAATTAAAAAATAAAATCCTGATAGCTGAATACTAATTAAAACTGCAATATTTAAATATAAAATTTTGTAAACCGTATTTTTTGAATAACTACTGGCTATTGTCATTTTATTTATAGTTTTATCAGCACTTCTATCTTTTATATCAAATATTAGATTGAGGATAAACATAAAAATAAAATGATGAAAAAATATGAAAATTGAAGTTGTGCTATTTATTTCTTCATGAAATGGCAAAGCAATTATTGGCAAAACAACAATGGTCAATGTCCAAACAACATTGAGTAAAAATATTTTTATAAATGGAGTTTTGAATATATTTTTTTTCAGAAAAGGAGAAAAAATATAGAAGCTTGAAAAAATAGATATTAATAAGAGTAACACAAAATGTGCTGTTAAGTACATAAAAAATAAATATGTACTTGCAATAAATGCAACAAAGGCAAGCTGTTTGTGGTAATTAAAAAAAATACTTGGATAGCGAGTATAATATAAATTGTAGCTAAATAATGTTGAAAAAAATATGAAACATAGAATGTAAAAATCAAAAACAAATACCCCTTGAAGTAAATAGGTTTCCAATGTCATTGCAACTGCACATATCGAAATAAAGATTCTGCTGTGAATGAAATTTCTTTTAAAAAAGTTTAAAAACATTATTAAAGCGGAATATTACCATGTTTTTTCTTAGGCAATTTTTTTACTTTATTTTCAAGCATTGTAAATCCTTTCATTAATTTATATCTAATATTTTCTGGAAAAACAACTTCATCAATAAAACCACGCTCGGCTGCACGATATGGATTGGCAAATTTTTCTTTATATTCATTTTCTTTTTCAAGCCATTTTTCTTCTTTATTTTCTGCAGCATCAATTTCTTTTTTGAAAATTATTTCAGCGGCTCCTTTGGCACCCATTACTGCGATTTCGGCATTTGGAAATGCAAAATTTAAATCTGCTCCAATGTGTTTGCTATTCATTACATCATAAGCTCCACCATAAGCTTTTCTAGTTATAACAGTAATTTTTGGAACTGTAGCTTCGCAAAAAGCATAAAGTAATTTTGCGCCATTACTTATTATTCCATTCCATTCTTGATCTGTACCTGGTAAAAACCCTGGCACATCTACTAAAACCAAAAGTGGAATATTAAAAGCATCACAAAAACGTACAAATCTTGCTCCTTTTTTACTTGAATTAATATCCAAAACTCCTGCAAGCATCGAAGGTTGATTGGCAACTAAACCAATGCTTTTTCCAGCCAATAAGGCAAAACCAACAATAATATTTTCTGCATAATCTTTATGAACTTCAAAAAAGCTTTCACTATCTACAATTTCCGAAATCACTACTTTCATATCATAAGGTTGATTTGAATTTTCGGGAATTATGGTATTTAATTTTTTTCTTTTTTCATCTTCTAATGAAAGTGAATTATAAGCATAACAAGGAGCAGATTCTTCACAGTTTTGAGGAATATATTTTAATAATGTTTTTAGTTGATTGATTTGTTCTACTTCATTTGCAGCTGTAAAATGTGTTACGCCACTTTTACTAGCATGCGAATATGCGCCACCAAGTTCTTCGCTGCTTACTTCTTCGTGTGTAACTGTTTTTACTACATTGGGTCCAGTTACAAACATATATGATGTGTTTTCTACCATTAAAATAAAATCAGTAATTG
>JAGNRR010000224.1 GCA_017988595.1 Chitinophagaceae bacterium | reverse complement strand
CATCATATTCATTTTAATGTTTTTATCTTTATTTATTTTTAAAGGTAAGGATTCTTTTGCGCAAAATAAATATGAAAAAGCAGGAATTGACAGCGTAGCTTTTCAAAAAAGATATTTTGCAGAGCAAAACCTAAAAGACAGCCTGCTAAAGTTAGCAAACCAAAAAAGAATTGCAGACAGCACAGAACGAGCATTGGCAAAACAAAAAATTCAAGACTATAGAGATTCGTTAATCAAAGCTAGAATTGAAAAAAAACGTGCAGACAGCACAGCAAAAGAATTAGCAAAGCTAAAAATTTTGGAAGAAAAACGTGTTCAAGATAGCCTTGTTCAAGCCGAAAGAAATCGGTTATATAATATTGCCCAAGAAAAACAACGTATTTTAGATAGCATCAAACTTGTACAAGACAATTATAGGGATAGCTTAATTGCTGCCAGAAAAATGGCTGCTTCGGAAAGAGAAACGTTGCAAAAATATAAAAATTCTAAAGCGTATAAAGACAGTGTGGCTATTGCAAAAAAAACAATTGCTGAGGAAAAAAAACTGGCTTCATTGGAACGTCAAAAATTAATTGCTGCGCAACGTGATAAAACAAAAGATAGTTTAGCTGCAATTAGACAAGCAGAACTAGCCAAAACTAATGCTGCAAATCAAGAAATAATTGCTGCACAAAAAGCAGAAAAGGAAAAAGAGCAAGAAAAATTAAAAGTAGAACGAGAAAAAGCAAAAGAAGAACTTGCAAAAAATAAAGAAGAACGCCTAAAAAAAACCAAAGCAGAAACTAAAGAAAAAACCAAAGAAAAAGTAGCTGTAAAAACTAAAACAGATGCCCAAAAAGAAAAAGAAAAACTTATGGCAAGCCATTCGAAAAAAGAAAAAGAATGGACTAACGACAAATTACTTAAAAAAAGCTGGAACTTAAAACGACGAATTTTTCAAAATACTGTTACAAGATATAACGGTTTTTATAATGCAAAAAGAAAATATGATTTAGCACTATCAAACATAAGCAAATCGCACAAAGATCAATATTTACAACCTATTGGCATTAATTCTTTTGATATCAAAGCATCAACTTCTGGATTAAGTAGTGAAATGGATTCGGTGATAAAAAAATGTGCTTACGACGCTCATATACATGATCCACGTTCAAAATGGTTTGATAATTTATATTTATTAATGGGCAAAGCTTTTTTTCACAAAGGCGATTATGAAGGCGCAATTACTGCTTTTCAATTTGTAGCTAATGAATATAAAAATCAACAAAAAACAGCGAAAGGTAAAAAAACAAGCACAAATAAATCTGGAATTGCAACCGTTGAAAATCGAAAAGGCAGACACGCTTTAGAACACCATCCTGTTCGCAATGATGCATTGCTTTGGCTTGTAAAAGCTTATATTTATGATGAAAAGTATGGCGATGCGTTTTCATTAATTCAAGTATTAGAAAAAGATAAAGCCTTTCCTAAAAGATTGCGTGGCGATTTATATTTAGTGAGTTCCGAACTTGAATTGGAACAACAAAATTATATTGCCGCAATAGAACCACTTTCAAAAGCTGTAAAAGAAAATCTTTCGAAATCAGAAAAAAACAGGGCTCGATATTTATTAGCTCAACTTTATACATTGGATAATCAAACGGCTAATGCAAGCAAATCTTTTAATGAATTATTGAAAGGCAAAAATGTGCCTTTGGAAATGGAATATTTTGCAAAAATAAATCTTGCAAAAAATGCAGCAAACGGTGTGGGCGATAAAACACAAATTCTAAATCAATTAGAAAGTTTATTAAAAAACAGCTCGTATAAAAAATGGCAATCAACTACCCTTCTTGCCATTGCTGAAATATTGGAAGGCTCAAGTCCCGAAAAAGCAATAAGTTATTTAGAAAAAAGTATCAATCAGCTGGATGCAAAAAATGTATTTGAAAAAGCAAGTGTTTATGAAAAACTTGGTAAATTATTTTTTGATAATCAACTTTACAAAAAAGCATTAGTAGCTTATGATAGTGCTATAAACTTGAATGCCAATTTACAACCACCTCTTAAAAACATCAATGAAATATTGACGAGAAAAGACAATTTATTAATTTTAGTTAGCAATTTTGATATTATAAATCATGAAGATAGTTTGCAAAAACTATCAAAATTGAGTAAAGAGGAGCAACTAAAAATTATTAAAGCAGAAATTGAAAGACAAGAAAAACTTGACAAACAAAAAGCACTTGATTTAAATTCAAATACAACTCAAGTTGTTACATTAAGCTCAGGAAATAAAGATTGGTATTTTTATAATAATGCTTTGTTGCAAAAAGGAAGCAATGAATTTAAAACAAAATGGGGCAATAGAACATTGAGTGATAATTGGCGAAGAAGCAATAAAGAAAGCGGTTTTACAACAGAAAATAATTCTACCGCTAAAGAAAACAACGATGAAGAAACAACAGATACTAAATCCAATAAACAACTCATTGCGCAATACTTAAATTATTTATATTCAACACCAGCTCAATTTGCTTCATCAAATAAAAAAATTCAAGAAGCTTATTTTAATAATGGATTAGCTTTTTATTCTCGTTTGGCAAATTATCCAACATCTATTTCTACTTATGATACTTTATTAAAACGATATCCAAATGTTGACGAAAAAGACAAACTTTATTACAGTCTTTATTTAAATTATAAAAATCTTTCAGATAATAATAACGTATTAAAATATAAAAATCAATTATCTACAGAATTTCCAAATTCAATTTATACAAATTTAGTAAATGAAACTGTTGCAAATAATAAAGAAAAAGAAATAAATACGTTCTATGAAAGTATGTACAATTTATATCAAGAACAAAATTATAAATCTGTTCTAGAAGAACTTGAAACAAAAAAAACAACTATTTCGCAAAATAGATTAGCTGCAAAATTTAAATTATTAGAAGCAAAAAGTTTATTAGGTCTTAATGATATTCCAAATGCTGTTTTAATTCTAGATTCTATAATAGCCAAATATCCTTCGAGCGATGAACAAATTCATGC
>JAGNRR010000048.1 GCA_017988595.1 Chitinophagaceae bacterium | reverse complement strand
CTTTTTTACTTGCTGAAAGCATTGCTATATAAAATGAATTGCTTAATGTATTGTATACTAAAATATTTCCAATAGAACTAAGAGCAATTATTTTATTTTCTTGAATTATTATTTTTATAATTTTTTCCTTATATATACTTGAATTTTTTGGAAACTTAATTATTTTTTTTGTCTGTTTAATTATATCATAATTGACTAATCCAATTTCATTTTCAAAATACCAAATATTATTTTTATATGGAGTAGCTGAACTGATATTTTTAGTGTTTATTTTTTTTGAAAAATTTGGTGTTGAATAAATGTTTTCAATTAATTGATATCCATTTTTTGTATTTGCCCATAAATTATTTTTTGAATCAAAAAATAGATCTTTACAATTAGTAATTTTTAAATTTATTGGTTGAAAATAGTTGCCATTAAAAAAAAATATATTATCCTTTGTTGCTGCCCAATATATATTATTATTATCTTGAATAATACAAGTATTGTTTTTTAAGAATTTACTTGTTTTGTAAAATTCGTTTAATTTAAAATACTGATTTTTGTTTTCTTTTGCAAAACCAGTTACTGTTTTTAATATTAAAAACGTAATTAATAATTGCTGTATGAATTTTTTATTTTTCAATTAATTTAAAAACTCTAAATTAAAACTAAATTATATAGGTTGCTATTTTAAACTAATTTTTTAAAAACATTTTTTACATTTGCATTATGAATCCAAACCGCACTTTTATAACTTTAGACGAATTTACAGTTTCTCAAACTAGACTTTTTAAGAATTCTACTGGAGAACTTTCTACAATTTTAAGAGACATTAGCCTTGCTTGTAAATTAATTAACGACAAGGTGAATAAAGCCGGATTAACTGATGTTTTGGGAAGTTTTGGCAAGGAAAATGTTCAGGGTGAAGTGCAAATGAAATTAGATGTTTATGCAAATGAAATTTTAATTAATGTTTTAAAATCAAGTTCAGATTGTGCTGGAGTTGGAAGCGAAGAAAATGATGATATTATTGTTTTTAATGATGAATATTCTAAAAATTCTAAATACGTTGTTTTATTTGATCCTTTAGATGGTTCATCTAATATAGATGTAAATGCTTCGATTGGTACAATTTTTGCCGTTTATAAAAGAATTTCTCCATTAGGAACACCATGCACTATTGAAGATTTTTTGCAAAAAGGTTCAAATTTAATGACAGCAGGATATGTCATTTACGGGTCAAGTACAATGTTAGTTTACGCTACAAAACTTGGCGTAAATGGCTTTACTTTAGATCCAACAATTGGTGAATTTTGTCTATCTCATAAAGACATGAAATGTGCTGAAGACGGTAAAATTTATTCGATTAATCAAGGTAATTATTACAAACTTGATAATAGTGTAAAAGAATATATTGATTTTTGTATGCAAGAAAATGAAAATAAAAAAGCTTTTTCACACCGTTATATTGGCAGTATGGTAGCAGATATGCATCGCACTTTAATAAAAGGAGGCATTTTTATTTATCCAGCAGATATATCTAATATTAATGGAAAACTTCGATTGCTTTACGAATGCAATCCAATGAGTTTTATTATTGAAATGGCAGGAGGTTTATCTAGTAATGGAATTCATTCAATTTTAGAAATAGAACCAAATAATATACATCAGCGTGTTCCTATTTTTATTGGTTCAAAAAAAATGGTTTTGCAAGCTACTGGAGTATAATTTTTTTTACTTCAAGTTGCCAAATTTTATTTGCTTCGGCATAAAAAAATTCTTCTTTAATTGATTCAATTTCTATTTCAATTTCGGTTTTGTTTAAAAATTTTATTTTTTCTGGATTTATTTTTTTCAATAAAATCATAACGAAGTTTTCGATTTCATAAGAAAAAGTAAGATGAAGTTTAATGTAATTTATTTTTTCAATCAATTTTGTATTTAATAATGCGTCATTTGCAGCATTTTTATATGCATTTATTAACCCTGGAACGCCTAAAAGTGTTCCACCAAAATATCGAACCACAACAATTAAAATATCTGTAGCAGAAAATTTTTCTATTTGTCCAAAAATAGGTTTTCCTGCACTACCACTTGGTTCGCCGTCATCATTTACTCTTATAATATTGTTTTCATTTCCTATTCGATAGGCAAAGCAAAAATGAACAGCTTTTGAGTTACTTTTTTTTAAATGATTCAATATTGATTTTAAATCATCTACATTTTTAAATGGATATAAGTAAGCAAAAAATTTACTGCCCCTATCTTTGAAAATACCTTGACTTTCTGCAATTGGGATGTAATTTTTTGCACTCATTTATCTCCTAAATAAATTAAAGATATTGAAAGTAAAGCTAATAATAATCCTAAAAAGTTCAATTTTGAAATTTTTTCATTTAATAAAAAAATTCCAACAATGCTGACTAAAATCAAAATACTGATGTTGTTAATTGGAATAATTGCCGAGCTGCTTAGTGTTTTTATTTGTAATGCTTTTATTAAAAAATAAATTGAAAAATAGTTAGGAATACCTAAGATTAATGCTGCTTTGATGTTTATTAATTTTATTTTTTCATTTTTATAAATTAAAAAAATACTTCCTACGATTGCTGCCGATAAGAATGTAGTAATTAAATATGAATTAGCAATTGAAGCCGATGTAATGAAATTTTTTTCTACAAATTTTGTTATAGTATCTATTGTTCCGCTTCCAATAAATAATAGTATTGGCAGGATAATCTGTATTGAAGATGATTTAGCTTGATTGTTTTCTTTCTTTTTCCAAACTACTAAAATTACCGAAATGAAAGCTAAAATAATTCCAAGTAGTTTTAATTCATTTATTTTTTCTTGATAAAAAATTATTGAAAATAAAACTGGAATTGCCAATGAAAGTTTATTGGCCGCCTGTGTAATTGTTGCACCAACTTTTTGAGTTGAAATTCCTATTATATTAAAAATACTTATAAATAAAATACCCATAAATATTGCCCAGTAAAACCAAGATTGAGATAAGCTATTCTTTGAAATTGGTATTTCTCCAGAAAATAAAACCCCTGTAATAACACAAATCCAATAATTTAAAATTATTGTTTGAGGGATATTAACTTTATAAGGTTCAAAAAATTTGAATATTAAACCAATATAAGAATTTAAAATTATGGATATGATTAAAAATAACATTATTGTTGAAGTTGATTTTTATAGTAAGTAATGTTATTGTCTTTTAGTTCAATTTTTTTTTCAATCATAAATGATGAATTTATTTTCGGTGCTTCTACACCATCATTTAAATTTTCGTTTGATGTAAAAATTCTAGCTTCATCCCACATATTATTTGAAATAAATTTTTCTATTGTTTTTGCTCCACCTTCAATTATTATTGAGAATATATTTTTAGCATATAGCTTATGAAGTAAAGAAGTTTCATTTTCATATTTAATAAAAAATGTAGTTCCATTTTTTTCATTTTTAATTTTATTAAATACAAATGTTGTTTGAGAATTGTCAAATAAATTTAAATTTTCAGGAAGATTTAAATTGTCATCAATTACTATTCTTACAGGATTTTTTCCATTAATCAACCTGCAATTTAATCTTGGATTGTCGATTAAAGCAGTGTTGTACCCAACTAAAATAGCCATTTCTTCAGAACGCCATTTATGATTTAATTGCTGAGCTAAAGGATTACTAATAATAATTTCTTCATTTATTTTTCCTATATATTCATCTTTACTTTGAGCCCATTTTAAAATGATATATGGTCTTTGTTTTTTGTGAATGTTAAAAAATTTTTTATTTAGATGAATGCATTCTTTTTCTAAAACATTTTCTATAATTTCAATATTATTATTTTTTAGTATTTCTATTCCTTTCCCATTAACTTTTGAAGTGAAATCTCTACAGCCAATTACTACTTTTTTAATACCAGCTTCAACGATTGCATTTGCACATGGTGGCGTTTTTCCATAATGAGAACAAGGCTCTAAAGAAACATATAATGTGCATTTGCTCAATAAAGTTTTATCTTTTAGATTTGCTATACAATTAATTTCAGCATGATTTTCGCAATACTTTTTATGATAACCTTCTGCTACAATTTTATTTTCATAAACAAGAATTGCTCCAACAAGCGGATTTGGAAATGCACTTGGATTTCCTTTTAGAGCAAGTTCAATACATCTTTTTACAAAAAAATTGTGGTTCATATATTTGTTGTAAAATTAGTTTTATTTATTACAACATTTGTTTTTTTTTAAGATTAGTAAGTTGTTAGCATATGCCAATTTATTATTACACTAACTTTGCATTATGAAAAAATTACTACTTTTAACTACACTTTACTTTTGCAGTACATCCGTAAAGTCTCAAGATTATTTAGGATTAAGTACTGGCAATTATTCTGGAACTCAAGGATTATTATTGCAACCTGCAAATGTTTCAGACAACAGATATATGTTTGATATTAACTTATTTTCTACTTCTTTTAATTTTTCAAATAATTATTTAGGATTTTCAAAAAATTATTTTATTAATAATCGATTTAAATTTAATGATTTTCAAAACTTTAATGATTTTAAAACTAAAGTATTAATTGAAAATAAAACTACAGATAATACTGTACATTTTAATTTATCAAACCGAATTCAATTTCCATTATCTTTTTTATTAACTACAGGAAAAAAATCGGGCATCGGCTTTAATCTTCAATCTAGAACTGCTATTGGATTCAATAATTTGAATCGTGATTTAGCAAAACAAATTTTTGATTTGTGGGGTAATTCATCGTCATATAATTACAATTATAACACAGACGGTTTAGATATCACAGGTTTAAATTGGATTGAAGCTGGCTTAACTTATGGTAAAGTTTTAATGGAAGCCGATAAACACTTTTTGAAATTTGGTGTAACAGGAAAATATCTTGGCGGAATTAGTTCTATGTATTTAAATGCAGATAAACTTTCAGTATCTGCAAGTAATGATTCTACATTAAATGCAAGTGCAAGCAATGTTGGATATGGACATAGTGCTACAAATATTACGCCAAGTATTAATTCAAGTTTCCGACCAGATGCCTCATCTTGGGGAGGAGATATTGGATTTGTTTATGAATTTAGAGGTAGAATAAACAAATTTAAATTTGATAAATGGAGTGAAAAAGAAGAAACTTCAGTAGATGCATTACGAAGAGATAAAAATAAATATTCTTTAAAAGTGGGCGTTTCATTACTTGATGTTGGTGTTTTAAAATTTAATTCTACACCATTAGCTCGAGATTTTAATGCAACAATTAATGGTTTAAATATTAAAAACTTAGGTGTAAATAATGTTCAAGATTTTGATACATTTATTTCAAACAATGTAAATTATAAAGGAGTTGTAGGACAAAAATATTCAGTTGCAATGCCAACAGCTTTGAGTGCACAAGTAGATTGGCATTTTATTCGTGGTTTTTATTTAAATGCAATGGCATATGTTCCATTTGAAATGTTGAACAAAAAAGCAGACTATAGAGTAGCAACTGCAAATTATTTTGCGGTTACACCTCGTTGGGAAAGCAGAGCCGCAGGGGTTTATGTTCCTTTTGTGTACAATAATATCACAAAAGATATTAGTGCTGGAGCAACAGTTCGTGTTGGACCAATTTTTGTAGGAACATCTAATTTATTAACTTTAATTAAAAAGGATAATTTATTAGCAGCTGATGTTCACGCTGGCGTAAAATTACCTTTGGCTTTTGGAAAAGCAACGAAGGCTTCTAAATTCTTTAAAAATATTACAAATAAAAAAGAGCAAACTACTGTAATAGAAAAAGAGATAATTAAAGATGAAAATGGACAAGTAATTGAAATTAAAGAAGTAGAAAAAGTAATAGAAAGTAAGCAAACACCACATCCTGCACCTCAACCAATTCAAATTATAATTAATAATTATAACGGTAATGGACAATCAGCAAAAAAAGAAACACAGGTAATAGAATTGCAAGATGGAAAAGTGATTAATACTTCTAGAGATATTGAATCTAATGAAAATACTAGTATCGAAAATGACAATTCTGAAAAAACAATTGCAGAACAAATTGAGTTTTTGAAAATGAAAATTAAACAAAAACAAGATTTAATCGATGAATTAAACAAAGAACAAGAAAAAATAAATTCTGGAAATTCAACAGAAGATTCTAAAAAAAAAATTGATGCCTTAAAGGCTGCATTTAATTCGAACAATAATATCGAATTTAATCAGTATGATTTAAATAAAACAAGTTTTTTAAGCAATGCAGAATTGCTTAAAGAACTTGAAGTTTTGAACGAAAAAAATACACAACTTGATGGAAAAATTAGATTAGCATTAAACGCAAATGCAAGATTATTGAAAAATAATAATGATAATTTGAAAGTTGAACAGTTAAATTTCTTAGCTAAAGATTATATGTATTTAATTGAAAATCCAATTTTGTCTTACGATATGATTAGAGAAAATAAATCTTTTTCAACAAAAGAAAATTTAAACAGTCAAATTACAACTTCAAACATCGACATAGAGAATAATAAGAATCTTGCAACTAAACAAGATTTAAATAAATTGATGACAAAAAACGAGTATCAAGTATTAAAACAAGAGCTTGAAGATTTGAAAGCAGAATTGCGTTTGGCTAGGAATGCAAACCTGAAAGATGTTGTAAATAATAATAATTCAAAAGAAATAATTAGAAATAATACAGAAGTTAAAATTATTAGAGATACTATTTATTTAGATAAAGAAGTAGAAAAAGTGGTAACTAAAATATTAAGAGATACAATCACTAATACTATCGAAAAAAACAATGTTATTACAAAAACAGAAACCAAAACAGAGTTTGTGAACACAGATAAAGAAACAATTTTAAACATGCCTCCTTTGGTTGTTTTATTCGATGTGGGGCAGCATTTTATAAAACCAGTTTACAATGAAAGATTAAATTTTTATGCAAAACAAATTAAAAAATTTCCAAGTTTAAATATTCAATTGACTGGACATACTGATAAATCAGGCAATGCAGACCAAAATTTAATATTATCTCAAAATAGAGCTAAAGCAGTTCGTAATTATTTAGTTTCGAAAGGAGTAAATGGAGATAGAATTAATATTGAAGGTTTGGGAGCCAATAATCCTTTAGAAGAAAATAAAACCGCAACAGGTAAAAGTCAAAATAGAAGAGTGGAATTGATTTTTATTGAGAAATAATTTTCATTATACATTTTTCCCTTTCAATGCTTCTGCTACAGCTATATCCATAACTTTTTCGGCATAAACTGCAGATATTTTATTTAAATCTTCTGTTGAAGCTAAAATGGCATTTTTATCTTCTGTTTTTAAATGATCATTTAGATTTTTTATAGCCATTTCAGTTTCTTTTATTTCTACCGTAGAAATATATTGGGCATGTTTTTTAATGAATCTATCTGTAGTATCTATCATTTGTCGAGCTTCAGTTTTAGCTTCAGCCAGAGCTCTGGCAGCAATATCTTCTTTTGCATTTGTAATAGAATCGAGCAGCATTTTTTCGACATCTTCATCTTTCAAATTTTGTTTTGGTTCTAACAATACAGTTTGTTCTACGCCACTTCTAAGTTCTTTTGCTTTTACTTCCAATATACCATCTGCATTTAAGGTAAATTTTATATCTACTTTTGGAATACCTGCAGGCATTGCAGGAATATTTTTTAAAACAAATTCACTTAGTTTTCTATTGTCTTTTACCAAATCTCTTTCACCTTGATAAACAGCAATTTCTATTCCACTTTGACCATCTTTTTGAGTAGTATATTCTCTATGTGCTTGTGTTGGAATTTTACTATTTCGTTCTATCAACACATCCATTAATCCGCCCATTGTTTCGATACCTAAACTTAATGGTGTTACATCTAGCAATAATAAATCATGTGTATTTCCTGATAGAATATCTGCTTGAACTGCGGCACCCAACGCCACAATTTCATCAGGGTTTATATTATTGTATAACTCAACGTTGAAAAATTGCTTTACTTTTTCTTGAATAAAAGGAATTCGAGTGCTGCCGCCAACCATTACCACCACATCGATGTCTTCTTTTTCTAAGTCAGCATCTTTCAATGCATTTTTGCAACTAACAATAGTTTTTTGTACTAAATTTAATATGCTTTCTTCAAATTCTTTTTTAGTAATTGTAAATGATTGACCAAAGAACTCCTCATCTACTTTTTCTGTTGTTGATAGTTGTTTTTTTATTTTTTCTGCTAGTAATCTTTTTACTTGTTGATGTTCTTTGTTTAAATTTACTTTAGTTGTTAGTTTAGCGTCTATTAATGCTATCAAACAATTATCAAAATCATCGCCACCTAAATGTGTATCGCCATTAGTACTTAATACATCAAAAATGCCATTCTTAATTTTTAATATTGAAATATCAAAAGTGCCACCACCTAAATCATACACCGCAATTATCTTTTCATCTTTAGTTGAAGTGCCTAATCCATAAGCCAAACTAGCTGCTGTGGGCTCATTTATAATTCGTAAAACCTCTAGTCCAGCAAACTTGCCTGCATCTCTTGTGGCTTGACGTTGTGCATCATTAAAATAAGCAGGAACAGTAATTACACATTTTGAAATAGGAGTTTTTAAAATATGCTCAGCTCTTTTTTTTAATTCTTTTAAAATTAAGGATGATAATTCTATAGGGGAATAAAATTGATTATCAATTTTTATTTTCACCATATTATCCGAAGTAGTATTTTCTATAATTTCATATGAAAATGTTTCGTTTGCTGTATTAATTTCTTGGTAAGATTTTCCAATTAGTCTTTTAATACTATAAATAGTTCTTGCTGCATCGGTTTCCAAAAAGGGTAGTGCTTGATTTCCAATTTCTATATTGCCATTTTTGTTAAAATGAATTACCGATGGGACTAGAATGCTATTGTCAATTTCTTTTAATGCAATAGCTTTTTTAGTATCGGGATGAATGATGGCTATTAAACTATTGGTGGTGCCTAAATCTATGCCTACAATAGTTTCTTTAGTTTGTGTAGTGCCGGTGCTTAATTGAATTGAAATTTTAGCCATATAATTTTTTATCTACTTGGACATCGATATGTGGGCAATCGATAAGAAATGCCAAGTTGTACAAACATAAATTGATCTCTTGTAGTGCTTATTCCACGTTGTTTTCCTTCTATTCCGATAGCTGTATTTGATATTTCTAAAGATCTATCTTGTAATTCTGCAGCGGGTAAAGGATATGGAGAAGGAACTGGATTTTGAAATTTTGAAATGCCAACATAAGTTGCGCTGACATCATCAATATAATCTGTTGTTGTAATTCGATGAATAACATCAAAGTTTAAAGTCATTCCTTTTGAAAGCCAAAATTTAAATCCAGCGCCTATAGGAAAACTCACTGCTGTGTTAGCATACACTCTGTCTTTATATTCACTATAGCCTTGACCTTCTGTGCCTAATGGTCGTAAAAAAGTTTTTTTGCCTTGATATGTTGTATATGGATTATATAAAAACATACCCATTCCTAATGATATAAAAGGTGTAAATCGATGCTCTAAATCTTCGATATTATATTCAAAAAAATTAAATTCTCCAATGACAGCAAATTCGTAAATATTATTTTTGAAATTTAAATTTCGTAAACGTTGATATTCATTTTTATTTAATTTATCATCAAAACTGATTTGACCAAAACTACCCATTGCTTTCAAAGAAATATATGGAGTGAAATTGTATTTGTAAAAAACGTTTGCACTATATTTTGCATCTGCAAAACTATAATCCTGGTTTAAATCACCAAAATAATTACTTGCACCTCCGCCAATACCAAATTCGCTTTGACGATAATATACCTGACCTTTTGACGAAAAAGAAATTACTAAACAAAAAATTAAAATAAGGTATTTCATATTTTACTTGGCAAATTTACATATAAAAAACAGTTTAAATGAATATCAAATAAACTTTATATCAAGTATAATAACGTAATATTTTTATTTTTATTTCGACAACACTTTAATGATTTCTTGCAAATCTTTACTAAAAACGGTATGTGTTTTGGTACATGCTGAAAAAGGGGTATAGGCTATTTCATTATTTACAACACCCACCATGACTTGTTTTTTGTTTTCTAATAACGCCAATACAGCATTGTAGCCAAGCCTACTTGCCAATACACGGTCGTTTGCAGTAGGGTTTCCGCCACGTTGGATATGTCCTAAAATAGTTAATCTTACTTCGGCTTTAGGAATTTTTTCTTTTACAAGATTAAATACTTCCAGTCCACCGCCAATTTCATCACCTTCGGAAACTATAATAATATTTGAAAGTTTTTTTCTTTCCTGATCATTATTTATTTGAAGAATAAAATCGTTTATTGATTCTGATAATTCGGGAATAAAAATGTGTTCTGCACCACATGAGATTCCTGCATGTAATGCAATATATCCAGCATCGCGACCCATTACTTCGATAATAAAAATTCTATTATGAGCCGAGGCTGTATCTCTAATTTTATCAATTGCTTCGATGGCTGTATTAACAGCAGTATCAAATCCTATTGTAAAATCACTACCTACTAAATCATTATCAATTGTGCCTGGTAATCCTACTGCAGGAATTTGATATTCGTTAAAAAAAACTTCAGCACCTCGCATAGTGCCATCGCCGCCAATCAACACTAATGCATCAATGTTATGTTTTTTTATGTTTTCAAATGCTAGCGCTCTGCCAGATTTGGTTTCAAAATCTTTACTTCTTGCAGTTTTTAAAATAGTTCCTCCTCTTTGAATAATGTTTGAAACATCGATAGAAGATAAATTTATCATCTCATTGTCTATCATGCCTTGATAGCCTCGTTTTATTCCAACAACATTCAAATTGTAGCTTAAAGCAGTTCTAGTAATAGCTCTGATAGCGGCATTCATTCCTGGCGAATCGCCACCACTTGTCATTATACCAATTGTTTTTATCGTAGAAGTCATATTTTTTTAATTTTCAAGAAGTTTATATTGTTTTATGAAACTAATTTCGTTTTTGTAATCAGGGTTTTCAACAATAGAATTATATTTATTTTCACTTTCAGAAATATATTTTTTCAATAATTCTTCTTTTTCCTTATCAATATATTTTTGTTCTTTTAATATTTTAATACATTGATGATGGCTTAAAATTGAAGTAACTTTTGTAT
>JAGNRR010000223.1 GCA_017988595.1 Chitinophagaceae bacterium | reverse complement strand
CAACAAGGCTGGCAAACAACCGCCTAGTGGATTTACACCAGCTTGTCGGTAAAGTTTCATTTGCTCTACACCAAATTCTTGTTGATTGTCTTTGTATTTTTCTTTTAATTCATCAAGTTCTGGTTTTAGGGCTTTCATTTTTGCACCACTCACATAACTTTTATAAGTAAATGGCGACATTAATAATCGAATAATAAATGTCAATAATAAAATTACAATACCATAATTGTTAAAAATGCTGGATAGGAAATTGAATATTGGAATGATAAGCCATTTGTTGATGTATTTTACAAAACCCAACCAAGCATAGCTTAATGGAATAATTTCTTCCAAACCAGTGCCTGCGCTTTTTAAAACATCATAATCATTAGGACCTAAATAATAATTAAATGCATAAGTTTCTTTTGGGGTTAAAATAAAACTGCTCGAAAAATCGGAAATGTGTTCTGCCGAAGAATCATGATTTGGCACTGAATTTATTTTCCCAGAAATGATAAATTTTTCTTTAGTCATTAAAGTACTATTAAAAAAATGTCGTTTGAAACTCACCCATTTCACAGCTTCGTCAAGTTTCATTTCTTTTTCATCGCGGATGGTATAATAATCGTAGCCTTCTTTTTCGAGCATATAACAAACTTGTGAATTCATTTGTTCGTTTTCAATATCTTGTTCGGTATGCAATGATTGACCTGTCCAATTTAAGGTTACATTTTGGCTTTTGTCCAGGTTTGGTGTGTTAATATTCATTTCCAACAAATAACCCGTTTTGGGTAGTTTATAAGAAAATGAAATGGGCGAATTGGTTTCAGTGGTATAAAAATTTAATTTTTTATTTTCAGCATCCAATTTGGCATTGAAACTGGTGTTCATCGAATTTATTTTTCCGCCACCTGCTTGTTGAAAAACAACATCGATTCTGTTTTTTTCGCCCTCAAAAAGGATAAGCGGTTTTTGGGTAAATGTTTTGTATTTTTTTAGCCAAACTTTTGTTGGAATTGCTCCTTTATTGCTAAACGTAATTGCCACATCATCGTTTTCCAACACAAATTCTTGAGCAGGAATGGACAAAGCGGTGCTGTCTAAACTAGCATTTGGAGTGGTTTTTGATATTGAGTCGCTGTTAGTTTTGGCGGTGATTTGTTTTTTTTGAATTGCCGCTATCGAATCGCTTATTTTTTTTTCTGCAGCAAATTTTGCAGGTTGCCCTTGCTGATTATATACAATATAACCCACCAAAAGAAGCATCAGTAAGCCAAAACCGAGAAATGAATTTTTGTCCATTTTATAAATGTTATTTTTTTAAAATTGTGCGCAAAGATAGGGTAATAAACAAAGGAAATGGTCTATAAAAGTTAAAATTTATGAATTAATATCCTTGAGGAAAAATTATTTTTAAAAGGTAGTATATTTGATTAAAATTGAAATCGATCTTTCGTAAATACTTTAACAATTTTATATGTCATTAATTTTTAAAAACAAACAGATAGTAATGCTAATGGCTTCATTTTTAATTAGTTTTAATGTATTAAAAAAATTTGAAGTTGACTATATAATTCAACTTTTGATTTTCAGTATTTTTTCAATTTTAATGGTTTTAGTAATTAAAAGCCAAGTAAAAAATAGTTCTGATAAAAAAAGATGGTATATCAAAATCTTAATTGCTTGTTTTTTATTTTAATCTCAATCTCAATTGGTATTGGTGTATTTCAATATTATAAATTAAACAGAGTTGTAAAAGTGAAAAAATATTTTTTTAAATCACAGCCAACACCTCTTCAATAATTTTTCTATCGTTGGAAAGGCGAGGCACTTTGTGTTGTCCTCCAAGTTTGCCTTTGCTTTTTAGCCAATTATAAAACGTGTTTTGAGGCACAAAAATAATTTCGGGCAATCGCATTGCCATATCTTTAAAACGTTTGGCTTCGTAATCGGAGTTTAAAGTTTTTAGGTTTTCATCCAATGCAATTATAAAATCTTTTTTGTCGGCATCATTAATATCACATTCTATAAGCCATTGATGTGTTCCATTTGAGGCATCGCCAAAATATATTGGTGCCACGGTATAGTCTTTTACATTTACCCCAAATTGGGATGCAGCTTTTGTAATCGCCATATCGGCGTTTTCAATAATCACTTCTTCGCCAAAGGCATTAATGAAATGTTTTAATCGTCCTGTAACTTTTATTCGATAAGGATTTGTAGAAACAAAGGCTATGGTGTCGCCAATTTTATATCGCCACAAGCCAGAATTGGTGGTGATAATCAAGGCGTAGTTTACGCCAATTATTACTTCGTTTAATAATAGGGTATTTGGAAATTCTTTACCATCTTCATCCAAAGGCATAAATTCATAAAAAATCCCATGATCCAAAAACAATAACATGCCATCTCTGCCAATAACATCTTGCGCAGCAAAAAAACCTTCGGAGGCATTATAAGTTTCTAAATAATTAATGGATTTGGAAGCAAAAAAACGTTGAAATTGTTGTTGATAAGGCGTAAAATTTACACCACCATGAATATATAATTCTAAATTTGGCCACACGTCATGCAAATCGGTCTTGCCTGTTTTTTCTAAAATTTTATTGATTAAAACAATAGTCCAAGTAGGTACACCTGCTATAAATGTAACATCTTCTTGCATGGTTGCCTCTGCCATTTTTTCTATTTTTTCATCCCATTCTTCCATCAAGGCAATGGATAAATCTGGTGTTGAAATCAAGGTGGGAATTAGCGACATATTTTGTAACATTACTGCACTTAAATCACCGTAAAAAGAATCTTTGTTTAATTGATTTATTTGATGACTGCCGCCAAGCACTAAAGATTTTCCTGAAAAAATTGTGCTTTGAGGAAAATTTCGATAATATAATGCCAAAACATCTTTGCTTGATTTAAAATGTCCGTCATCCAAACTTTCGGTGCTCACTGGAATAAATTTACTTTTTTCGGACGTGGTACCGCTCGATTTTGCAAACCAAGTAATGGGCGAATGCCACAAAATATTTTGTTCACCTTCAAGCATTTTTTCGATGTAAGGA
>JAGNRR010000047.1 GCA_017988595.1 Chitinophagaceae bacterium | reverse complement strand
GATCAAAATTTAATTTTATTGGACGAAGCTACTGTTTATAATGCTTCGCATTTGCTTGGATTTTTTAGTACTTTCAATAGCGATGCTATTAAAGATGCCACGTTGATAAAAGGAAATAGCCCTGCTCAATATGGCGGAAGATTGGCTTCGGTTTTAGATGTAAAAATGAATGAAGGAAATAATAAAGATTACCATGTGGCTGGAGGTATTGGTTTAATAAGTAGTAGATTGAGTGTTGAAGGACCAATACAAAAAGACAAATCCTCTTTTTTGCTTTCTGGGCGACGAACATACGCCGATGTTTTTTTGAAACTTAGTGATGAGTTTAAAGACAATAAACTTTTTTTCTATGATTTTAATGCTAAAGCAAATTATAACATTAATAAGAATAATCGAATTTATCTTTCAGGATATTTTGGTAGAGATAAATTGGGTTTGGGCGATCAATTTGGTATTGATTGGGGAAATAAAACAGGTACATTGAGATGGAACAGTATTATAAATCCAAAATTGTTTTCAAATACTTCATTGATTTATAGCGATTACAATTACAAAATTCAAATAAGTGGAAATGATATAAAATTTAATATCAATTCACAAATTCAAGATTGGAATTTGAAACAAGAATTTCAATATTTTGCAAATAATAAAAATACATGGCGATTTGGGTTTAATGCAATTCGACATGTGCTTTCGCCAAGCAGATTTGAAGGCGATGCTGAGATTTTTAACGATATAAATAGTGTTAGTCGATATTCTTTGGAAAACGCAATTTATGCAAACAACAGTTATGTTCATTCTCAAAAACTAAGCATTGATTATGGTTTAAGACTAAGCACATTTACAATTCTTGGCGGCGACACTTATAATATTTATGACAAAGGCGAATTAAAAGATAGTGTAGTATTAAGCAAAGGTGATTTTGGAAAAACGTATATTAATCCTGAACCTCGACTGTCAATTAATTATTTATTAAATGATGAAAGTAGTGTAAAAGCAGGCTATTCAAGAAACACGCAAAGTTTACATTTATTAAGCAATTCTACAAGCACTAGTCCAACTGATGCTTGGATAGGAAATAGCTATAACATCAAACCCGAAATAGCTGACCAAATTGGAATTGGATATTTTAGAAATTTTAATGATAATTTATTTGAATTTAGTGCTGAAACATATTATAAAAATATGCAAAACCAAGTAGATTATAAAAATGGAGCCAATTTAACCACATCGCAAGATGTAGAAAGTGAATTGCTTTATGGCGTTGGAAGAGCATATGGACTAGAATTATTTTTGAAAAAAAGAAAAGGAAAATTTACAGGATGGCTTAGCTATACCTTGTCGAGAACTGAACGAAAAATTGATGGAATAAATAATAACAATTGGTATGCAGCAAAACAAGATAGAACACATGATGTGGCATTGGTGGGTATGTATCAATTAAATTCAAAATGGAGTTTGGCAGGAAATTTTATTTATTATACCGGCAATGCCATTACATTTCCTAGCGGAAAATATAATGTAGGCGGTAATACCATTTACTATTATACCGAAAGAAATGGTTATCGAATGCCAGCCTATCATCGTTTGGATTTAAGTGCAACTTATGAATCAAATAAAAAAGATAGACGCTATCAATCTTCATGGAATTTTGGTTTGTATAATGTTTATGGAAGGCAAAATGCATTTACAATTACGTTTCAGGATGATCCTGATGATCCTTCAAAAACTCAAGCAGTAAAAACTTCATTGTTTAGATGGGTGCCTAGTATAACCTATAATTTTAAATTTTAAAAAATGATAAAAAATAATTTAATGAAAAATAGTATCCTTTTTTCGTTTTGCACGTTTGCTTTTTTTTCTTGTACTAAAGTGATCGATATTAACTTAAATAATGCCGATAAGCAAATCGTTGTCGAAGGCGAAATATCAAATCAAGCAGGACCATATTTGATAAAAATTAGCGAAACTGTAAATTTTAGTGAAAGCAATAATTATCCACCCGTAAAAAATGCACAAGTGTTTGTGGAAGATAATTTGGGCAATAAAGATACTTTAGTTGAAAGCACCCCAGGGAATTATTATACGCAAAATTTAATAGGCGTTCCGGGAAGAACTTATTTTTTGAAAGTGACAGTTGGAGATAAAAAATTATCGGCAAAATGTACCATGCCAAATAATATTCCATTGGACACTGTTCGATTTCTGAAAAGTAATTTTGGAGGAAATAATACAGATGTAAACTATGCTGCAATTCCCGAATTTTTGGATCCACCAACGCTTGGTAATTGTTTTAGATTTATTCAAAAAGCAAATGATACGTTGGATAAAAGTTTTATTGTAGATAATGATAATTTGATCAACGGATTGAAATATCAACGACCAATATTTAGTCAAGGTTTTACAACAAGATTGAATGATACATTTACTCTTGAAATGCAAAATATAGATGTATCCATTTATAATTATTTCAATTCGTTAAATGAAAGTATTGGTAACGGACCAGGAGGTGGAGCAACACCAGCAAATCCAGTGTCAAATATTGAAGGCGGCGCATTGGGTTATTTTTCGGCACACACTAGCCAAAAGAAAACGGTGATTGTGAAATAAAATTATTAGGCAGCTTTTTGATTTCGAGGTTTTAGTTTTAAAAAATGTTTTTCGAAGAGTTGGTATGAAATAAAAGCAATCAAAAAAATAAGGCATAAATCAATGCTAACTTCTAAAACTGGATTTAATTTTAATTTTTTTAGAAGTGGAAAACTAAGGATAAAGCCATGAAAGATGTATAATCCGTAGGTGTATTTTCCTAAATACTCAGTGAGTTTAAAAAAAATTAATTTTTGCAATTTAAGTTTTATGAAGCAATAAATTATTGCTGCTATTGAACAAGTAAAACAATAAATAAGAATTGATTTGTAAAAAAAATCATTAAAATAAATTCTGTCAATTAAAATTATAGATAGACTTGCTATTAAAAAAATCGATAAAAATATTTTATTGAAATTCCATTTTTTATAAAATGTAATATAAGCTAACATTATGCCCATGCTAAAGTTTATAAAATAATAGGCCATTTTCTCGTAGTAAGAAATAGAAAAATTAATTACAATAAAACTATAAATAATAAAAAATAATATGAGGATAAATGGTATGAATTTAAAATATTTTTTAAATCCAAAACTGAGTACTAAAAAAAATAAATAAAATTGTTCTTCAACTGCAATTGACCATAAAAATTTTAATGCAAAAATGTAATTATATGAATCATAATTTCCTAAAAACAAAAACCACATAATTTTATTTTTTGGCAATGAAAGTTCAATTGAAAAAAAATCTTTAAAACAGGGAAGTACGAAAAAACAAAAAATGATAATTGCAAAATATAAAGGCCAAATGCGAAGTGTACGTCGAACAAAGAAAAGTTTTCTTGAAAATGATCCAGTTAGTTTTATTTCATTTAATGCTAAATAACTCAATAAAAAACTTGATAAAATAAAAAAAACATCCACACCTAAATAGCCATAGTGAAAAATGGCTGGAAACTTGTGGTATAAATATACCGATAAGAAAGAAAAAAAACGAATACTATCTAATCCTGCTATATGCTGAACAGTAAAATTATTTTTTTTTGAGATAAGATTATTCAAGTCTTATATTTTTTGTAAATATAAGCGAGGCTTTTATGGAATTCAATTGTTTTTTGAATCTTAAATTAAATTTTTCTTATGAAGTTTGTTTTATTTTCTATCTGTAGTATATTTTTCTCAAGTTGCACTTTAGCAGATAAAAATAGTTCGCCTTTTCCAGTATTCATTGATAGCATTTGTGTAAAAAAATCGGAAAGAAAAATGTATGTTTTCTCAAGTAAAAAATTGATAAAAACCTATACGATTTCTATAGGTCAAAATCCTATTGGAGCAAAAAAAATTAAAGGCGATATGAAAACCCCAGAAGGACTTTATTTCATTAACGATAAAAATCCTAACAGTTCATATTATAAAAACTTGGGCGTTTCTTATCCAAATGAACTAGACAAAAAAAATGCAGCAGTTTTGAAAAAATCTACCGGTGGTGATATAAAAATTCATGGTTTTGTAGATGTAAATGGGAATTCCAAAAATCGAAATACAATTTATTCATACACCTATGGCTGTATTTGTGTTTGCAATGATGACATGGATGAACTTTTTGAAAATGTAAAAATAGGAGCACCTATTTTAATTGTACCATAAAAAAAACTCACTTAGACAAGTGAGTTTTTTTTGAGCTTTCGCTCGTCCCTATTTATGAAAAAACTATGAACTATTAAAACGTGTTTTTTTTAATTTTATTTTACAGACAAATTACTTTATATTTTCTTTAACATTTTCATTTACAATAAATATTCAAAACAAAAGCTAGCCTTTGGAGTAAATCCTTTAAATTTGTACAATGAAAAAAAGTATTCTATTTCAAATTGTAATAGTTTTAAGTGTTGTGTTATTTTTTAATTCTTGTAAAAACAAAACAACAAATTTTAGTATTGAAGGAAAAATAAAAGATGGTTTAATTGATCAAGTTTTTATAGCCAGTCTTCATGCCGATGAAGTAAAATTTGATTCCTTAAAAGTAGTAGAAGGAAAATTTTCATTTGAAGGAAATGTCGATGAGCCTACACCTTATGTCATTGATTTAAGAAATGGAAATCAGCCGGCACTTTTTTTTATTGATAAAGGCAATACCAAAATAGAATTTGATGCTACAATACCTAGTGGTGTAAAAATTTCTGGAGGGCAAACCCAAAAAGAATACGAACAATTTACAGCTAGTACATTGCCATTTATTTCCAAAATGGATTCTTTGGTTCAGCTTGTACAACAAAATAATGAACTTGGCGAAAATGAAAATATGCAAAAAACATTTATGGATTTGGATGCCAATATGAAAGCAAAACAATTGGAATTTATACAGCAACAAAAATCTTCTTTTGCCAGTCCTTTTATTTTAGAAAATTATATTAATCAAAATCCCAACTTGACCGAAATAGAAATTGAAAAATTATTAAAAGGATTAGATGAAAAAGTTCAACAATCATATTATGGAAAAAAAATACAGGGCAATTTAGATAAACTTCAAAAATTAGCAGTAGGAAAAGCTGCTCCAGATTTTACACTTCAAAGTTCAGAAGGCGAAAAAGTTTCTCTTTCTTCATTAAAAGGAAATTATGTTTTAATCGATTTTTGGGCAAGTTGGTGTGCACCTTGCCGTGCCGAAAATCCAAATGTTTTATTTGCATTTAATACATTTAAAGACAAAGGTTTTACGGTTTTAGGTGTTTCATTAGATGATCAAAAAGCGCAATGGGAAGATGCTATTGCAAAAGATAAATTGCCTTGGTATCATGTTTCTGATTTAAAAGGATGGAAGAGCGACGTGGCAAAAATGTATAATATTCAATCTATTCCAAGCAATGTTTTGGTGGATAAAAATGGTGTTATTTTAGCAAAAAATTTAAGAGAAGAAGCACTAATAGAAAAATTAAAAGAAGTAATTAAATAAATTTTTTTTAAACATTAAATTATAAAAATGAAAAAAATTGGAATTTTAGTATTGTTTAGTTTATGGCTTTTGCCGCAGGCAAAAGCCATAAAAACATCAATTAAAATAATTGATTTAGACAAAAGTAATGAAAAATATATTTTTCAAAATTTACATAATTATAAAGTTGACACGCTGCAATTCAAAGAAGGAAATGCTACTTTTACTATAGATATCTCAGAAACCACCCCTATCATTTTTATGAAAGATCCACAAAAGTATTATTACCTTTTTTTGGAAGCTGGAAAAAATATGAATCTTACCATTCAAAGTTCTACGATGCAAATCAATGAAATTAAAAATGGCGAATTGAGTACAGCTTTTTTGGATTTTTCAGCAAAACAAAGTGAATTGATGAAAATAGGACAACCTTTGCAACATGCATTTCAGCAACCAAATAGTAACAAAGATAGTTTGCAACAATTATTGAATCAATTGAATAATCAATTGAGCAGTTCATTTTTTAATTTTATAAAAACACACAATGATGATGCACTTGGTAGTTTTATGGTTCATGATGTGTTGAGTAAAAACAGTCAAATAGAATCGAGTGTTTCGGATTCGATGTTTAATATATTGACTGCAAAAAACAAACAAAGTTTTTTTGGAAAAAAAATTAGTTCCTTGAAAACAAAAATGCATTCATCCGATATTGGTTTTATGGCACCTGATTTTACATTGCCCAATGAAAAAGGTAAAAAAATTACTTTAAAATCATTGCGAGGAAAATATGTATTAATCGATTTTTGGGCAAGTTGGTGTGGACCTTGTAAAGCCGAAATTCCAAATTTAAAAACAGCTTATGAAAAATACCATGACAAAGGTTTTGAAATATTAAGCGTATCTCTTGATGATAAACGAGAAAAATGGGATGCTGCTTTGGCGCAATTTCAAATGCCTTGGCTTCAAGTTTCTGATGTAAAAGGTTTTCAAAGTGTAGTGTCAGATTTTTATTATATCCCTAGCATTCCCAAAACGTTATTACTAGATAAAACAGGGAAAATTATAGGCAAAGATTATAGAGGAAATGCGTTGGAGAAAAAGCTAGAAGAATTGTTGGGGAAATAATTTCAAATAATTAGTTATTTTTGAGTTATGCCTAGAAAGTATTACATAATCATTTTTGTTTTATTATTAATTGTGTCAAGTTCCATAATTTTAATAGGCGCACTTTTCAAATTACAACATTGGAATGGATCAAGCCAATTGCTTATTACTGGCTTGATTGGTGAAGTTATAGCCTTTGGTTTTGGTGCATTTGCTTTATTGAGAAATATTAAATAAAAGTTTAATCTATAAAATTAATCGCTTCATAATAAATCTAAAAGTGATTTTTATGCTTCTAAAAGAAAGTTAAATATTTCTTCTCTTGTTCATTTCCAAAATCCCACTCGATTTTGTACATTTGAAAAAATTTTTACAATATGATAAATACACCTTTCAATAATATACATCTTGCACTTGGTGCAAAAATGGCACCTTTTGCTGGCTATAATATGCCCATTTCATATTCTGGAATTAAAGACGAACACGCTGCGGTGCGCAACTCTGTTGGCATTTTCGATGTTAGCCACATGGGTGAATTTATTGTAAAAGGTGCAGATGCGTTGGATTTATTGCAACGAATAACAAGCAATGATGTATCAAAACTTAAAAAAGGAGATGCGCAATATTCTTGTTTTCCAAATAATGATGGTGGTATAGTAGACGATTTATTGGTTTATTGTATTGAAGAAAATAACGTTTTTATGTTAGTTGTAAATGCCTCCAATATCGAAAAAGATTGGAATTGGGTTAAAGCGCACAATACCGCAAATGTAGAAATGCATAATATTTCAGAAAAAACTTCTTTGCTTGCTGTTCAAGGACCAAATGCGGTAAAAGCCATGCAAAAATTAACAGACATGGATTTAATCAATTTAGAATATTACACTTTTGTTAAAGGCACTTTTGCTGGCGTAGAAAATGTAGTGGTGAGTGCAACAGGTTATACCGGTTCGGGTGGCGTAGAAATTTATTTTGATCAAACATTGGCGAATGCCGAAAAATTTTGGCATGATATCATGGAAGCTGGTGCCGAATTTAATATCAAACCTTGTGGACTTGGATGTAGAGATACACTTCGTTTAGAAATGGGCTTTTGTCTTTATGGAAATGATATTAATGATACGACAAGTCCAATAGAAGCAGGTTTGGGTTGGATTACAAAATTCACCAAAGATTTTACCAATCGTGAAGCATTAGAAAAACAAAAAACTGAAGGTGTAAGCCGAAAACTAATTGCTTTTGAAATGATAGACAAAGGTATTCCTCGCCATGATTATAAAATAAAAACAATTGAAGGCGAAGAAATTGGTATTGTAACTAGTGGTACACAAAGCCCAACAACAGAAAAAATGATAGGAATGGGTTATGTAAGAATTGACCAAGCCAAATTAGGCAATGAAATAGCCATTGAAGTACGAGATAAATTATTAAAAGCACAAATTGTAAAATTACCTTTTTATAAAGCTTAGGTGCGTATTAATTTATAGAAGAAGCAAATTTCAATAATTCTTCTGCATCGATAAAACCTAAATGTTGTTTTACCAATTCACCATTTTCATTTATAAAAAGCAAGGTGGGATAGCCTTGTATGGGAAAATTTTGTAGCAATATTTCCCCTTCGGGTTTTTCGGCATCAATGGCTAGATTGATAAAGTGTTCGTCGAAATATTTTTTTACATTTTCGTCTTTAAATGTTGTTTGTTTTAATAGTTTACATGGACCACACCATGTGGCAAATACATCAATAAAAATTATTTTTTTTTCAGCTTTTGCTTTTTGTTTTGCATCTTCAACGCTTAATTTTTCAAATGCTATACCCTGATTTATTTTGGAAGTTGTATTTTCGGATGCTTTATTTGGGTAAAAAAAGAATAAATAGATTAATAAAATTACAGGCAAAGAAAGTAGTACATATTTCATAAAATACAATTTTTACGAATATAAGCATTAATTGTATAAAAAAAACGCTGTTGAATCTTCAACAGCGTTTGATATAAATTTTATATTTTGGGTTTAACCAATATTCAATCTTTTAAATTCAGTAACAGTTAAATCTTTTTCTACTGAAGATAAAAATTCTTCAACTGATTTGCTGCCATCTTTTACAAAAGCTTGTGCTAAAAGAGTGTTTTCTTTAAAGAAAGCACCAATTTTTCCTTCAGCAATTTTGCTCAACATTTCTTCTGGTTTGCCAGCCATTTTAGGGTCAGCTTGCATGGTTTCCATGATAATTGCTTTTTCACGAGCAACTACTTCTGGGCTAACGCTATCAGCATTTACAGCCAATGGATTCATTGCTGCAATTTGCATAGCAACATCTTTTCCAGCTGCTACTATTGTTTCGCCAGTTTTATTTAAACCAACTAAAACAGCAACTCGATATCCTGCGTGATTATATGCAACAACACTATCAGCTTCAATAGTTTCAAATTGAGTAACTTCAATTTTTTCGCCAATTACCCCAACTTGTTCAATTAGCTTTTCGCCTACAGTTATTGCTTCATATTTAGTTCCTAAAAATTCTTCTAACGAATTACAATTGTTTGAAACAGCAGTGTCTAAAAGTGATAAACCAAATTTGATAAAGTCTTCATTTTTAGCAACAAAATCAGTTTCTGATGTTAAATTCATCAAGAATCCTTTTTTGCCATCTGCATTTGTTTTTGCTAAAACCAATCCTTCGTTTGCTTCACGGTCACTTCTTTTAGCAGCTACTTTTTGTCCTTTTTTTCTTAAAAAGTCGATAGCTGCTTCAAAATCGCCATTGCTTTCTTCAAGTGCTGCTCTGCAATCTAACATTCCAGCACCTGTTTGTTTTCTTAATTTGTTAATATCTGCGGCAGTAATGGTTATTGCGCTCATAATTTGTTTTGTATTTTATTGATTTTAATTTTTATTTATTTTTTTGTAGCTGTTTTAGTAGCTGTTTTTCTAGTTCCAGTAGCTTTTTTTCTTGGAGCTGCTTTTTTAGCAGTTTCTCCTCCTTCTGTAGCTTCTTCTGCATCATCAGCACTTTCTTCGCCTTCTTCGTTTAATTCAGCCAAGATTGTTTCTGCATCTTCGTTTTCTTCTTCTTGAGCTTCTTTATCAGTTGTTCTTTCTTCAAGTCCTTCAATAATAGCCGCTGTCAAATAATTTGCAATAATTGCAATAGATTTAGTAGCATCATCATTTGCTGGAATTGGAAAATCTACTTTATTTGGATCGCTATTGGTATCAACCATTGCAAAAGAAGTAATTCCTAATTTTTTTGCTTCAGCTAATGCGATATCCTCAAAAGAAATATCAACAATAAAAATAGCATGAGGAGTACGAGCCATGTTTGTAATTCCGCCAAAAACTTTTTCCATTTTGTCTTTATCTCTTTGTAAAGTCAATCTTTCTTTTTTGGTAATGCTGATGCTGCCATCTGTAAGCATTTTATCAATGCTTTGCATTTTTTTTACGCTCTTACGAATGGTACCAAAGTTGGTAAGCATTCCGCCTAGCCATCTGTCTGTAACATAAGGCATGTTAGCTTTTTGAGCGCAAAGTGTAACAATGTCTTTGGCTTGTTTTTTAGTTGCTACAAAAAGAATTTTCTTTCCGCTTTTAGCAATTTGTTTCATGGCTGCGGCTGCATCTTGCAATCCTTCCATGGTTTTATTTAAATCTATAATATGAATGCCTTTTTTTTCAGCAAAGATGTAGGGTAACATTTTTGGATTCCATTTTTTTCTTAAATGACCAAAATGTACTCCTGCTTCTAAAAGGTCTTGTTGTAATGATGCGTTGTTTGACATAATATGTTTTAAGTATTTTCTTAATTAAGGTTATAAAATAAATATAAATTCGATTAACGTTTAGAGAATTGAAAGCTTTTACGAGCTTTTTTAAGTCCAAATTTCTTACGTTCAACTACTCTAGGATCACGACGCAATAATCCGGCATGTTTTAATGCAGGTCTTAATGTTTCATCAACTTCGCAAAGCACTCTTGCTATTCCTAATTTGATAGCTTCGGCTTGTCCTTTGCTTCCGCCTCCGTTTACGTTTATTTTAATGTCGTAGCTTTCTAAGCCTTCTACAGTTTTAAGAGGTAATTCTACTTGATTTTGTAAATATTGTAATGGAAAATAGTTTTTGTAATCTCTATCATTGATGCTGATTACACCTTTTCCTTTTGAAAGATAAACTCTTGCTACAGCTGATTTTCTTCTTCCTGTTGCGGTGTTTTGTTTAGTCATAAAGTTATTTATAAAGTGGGTTTAAAAATTATTTTTGTGTTGGTTTTTGAGCTTGATGTGGATGATTAGCATCTGAATATACAAAAAGTTTTTTGAACATTGCTCTTCCTAATTTTGTTTTTGGCAACATACCTTTTACAGCTCTTTCTATAACTGCATCTGGACGACGAGCTAATAAATTTTTTGCAGACTCTAATTTTTGACCTCCTGGATATCCTGAATAAGTAATGTATTGTTTTTGTTCAGCTTTATTTCCAGTAAATACTAATTTAGAGGAGTTAATCACAATTACATAATCTCCAGCATCTGCATGTGGTGTATATGTAGGCTTGTGTTTACCTCTTAATATGCTTGCAATCTCTGTACTAAGACGTCCAACT
>JAGNRR010000222.1 GCA_017988595.1 Chitinophagaceae bacterium | reverse complement strand
ATTGATAACAGTGAGATTTCGCCTTTTGTAAAAAGTATTTCTAATGGAGTATCATTGCCAAAAGACTTTGATGAAAAAAAAATGCGTTCAGATTATATAGATTATTTAGTTGAAAAGCATAAATAACATGCATAAAGTTTTTTTAGATACAAATATTATTCTTGATTTTTTAGGAGAAAGAAATGGTTTTTATTTGCCTGCGGCAAAAATTTTAACTTTGGCAGATGTTAAAAAAATTAAACTTTATGTTTCCCCAATTTCTATTTCTACAACGTATTATATATTGTCAAAATTTGAAAATCAAAAAATTGCATTAGAAAAAATAAAAAAATTTAAGTTGTTGTGCAACATTTCAATAATAAACGATGATGTTGTTAATAAAGCAATTTTTGCTGAATTTAAAGATTTTGAAGATGCGCTACAATATTTTAGCGCAATAGAAAGTAAATGCGAAGCTATAATTACAAGAAACGAAAAAGACTTTAAAAATGCTTTGATTCCTGTGCTTCAACCCAGTAGTTTTTTACAAACTATGATAAAATAAACTACCCTAATATTTATTTTTTTGAAAATGTCGATACGCTTTTTTTATATAATCTAAATATTCATATTCGGTTGAACTTCTTAAGAATTGAACACTTGGACGATAATTAATCATAAATACACGAAGTGCTTCACCATCTAAATAGGTAATTTTCCGAACAAGATTTTCATTGAATGCAAAATCAATAAATTTTTCATTTTGCCAATCTTCATAATCGTTCATAAATTTCCAACATTCTCTGTTTTTTTTACTCAACATAGCCAAAGGCATGCTGCTCATATTCACTTCTGATTTTTTTTCGCTTCGCAAAATAAAATCAAATTCTTGTGCATATTTTATTGAGTCTTTTTTATAATCAATTGGCCTGCCTTTGATATCTACTGTTTTTATTTGAATGCGCTCTTTTTCTAATTCTAACGCATAAAAAATATTTTTTGGTTCAGTAGTCATACGAAAACGTAGCGTTTGATAACCAATTTTTCTAAATTCAATAAGTTGATCTTTTTTTACTTCTATTCTAAATTTTCCAGATGAATCGGTGGTTATAAAATATTTATTATGAACATTTTGTATATTCACATTTGCCATCAATTCTTTGGACTCAGCATCTTTTATAGTGCCTTCTATAAATTGTTGCGCATTTATTTTTTGAGTTATAAAAACACAAAAAACTAATGTGGGAAATAAAATTAGTTTATAAAATGAGGACATCAGTTTTCAAATATAAAATGAAATTGTTTTTGAATGAAAATCTAAAAGTTAATTTAAATAAAAAGTAAACTAATTTGTTTTTAAAGTCCTAAACCTTCAAGCACTTGAGTAAGTTCCACATCATTGTGAACGAGCACTTCACGAGCTTTACTTCCATTTGTAGCACCAACAATTCCAGCAGCTTCTAATTGATCCATAATTCTTCCTGCTCTGTTATAACCTAAATTAAATCTTCGTTGCAACATTGATGTCGAACCACTTTGATTGCTAACAACTAAACGAGCACATTCGGCAAAATTTTCATCCAAATTGCCTAATTCTTTTTTGCCACCACCAGAATTATCATCATCTGCTCCTTCATATTCGGGCAAATCAAAAGCGGTAGGGTAGCCACGTTGTTCGCCAATAAAATTTACAATTCGTTCCACTTCTGGCGTATCTACAAAAGCACATTGAAGCCGCACCAATTCATTTCCATTAAGGATAAGCATATCGCCTTTTCCGATTAATTGATCTGCTCCACCTGTATCTAAAATTGTTCTTGAATCTACTTTTGCCGAAACTCTAAATGCAATTCTTGCTGGGAAATTGGCTTTTATCATTCCTGTAATAACATTAACCGATGGACGTTGTGTGGCAATAATTAAATGTATGCCAATGGCACGTGCTAGCTGAGCCAAACGTGCAATTGGAATTTCAATTTCTTTTCCTGCGGTCATTATCAAATCTGCAAATTCATCAATTACTAATACAATTAATGGCAAATATTGATGTCCTTTTTCCGGATTTAATTTTCGTGCAATAAATTTTGCGTTGTATTCTTTTAAATTTCTAACACCAGCATTTTTTAATAATTCATACCTGTTATCCATTTCAATACAAAGTGCATTTAAGGTGTAAACCACTTTTTTAGTATCAGTTATAATAGCTTCGGTTTCATTGGGCAATTTTGCCAAAAAATGTTTTTCGATTACATTATAAATAGAAAGCTCTACTTTTTTAGGATCTACCATTACAAATTTTAATTGTGATGGATGTTTTTTGTAAAGCAATGAAACTAAAATGGTATTGATACCTACAGATTTTCCTTGCCCAGTGGCACCGGCCATAAGTAAATGTGGCATGGCAGCTAAGTCTACAATGTAGTTTTCGTTGTCAATTTTTTTGCCTAATGCTATGGGCAAACTATAATCGCAATTGATAAATTTTTCGGATGAAAGTAAAGAGCGAATTGTTACAGTTTGTTTTTTTATATTAGGCACTTCAATACCAATTGTTCCTTTTCCAGGAATTGGTGCAATGATTCGAATGCCAAGCGCAGCAAGACTTAGCGCAATGTCATCTTCAAGATTTCTGATTTTAGATATACGAACACCTTCGGCAGGAACAATTTCATAAAGTGTTACAGTAGGTCCCACTGTTGCCATGATTTTTGAAATGGCAATACCAAAACTTTTTAAGGTATTTATGATTTGATTTTTATTATTTTCAAGTTCTTCCTTGTCAATACTAATGATATTGTTTTCTCTATTTTCTAGTAAATCTAAGGTTGGAAATTTATAATTACTTAATTCTAATGAAGGGTCGTAAGGTTCTAATGTAGGTAAGTGAATATCATTAATTTCATTTGTTTTTTCTTCGATAATATCATTTAATTCTAGACTAATTTCGTCATTACTATGTTCGCTTTTGGGGTTTTCAGGAATATTTTGCAAATCAAGTTCAACTTTATTTTCTTGTTCTGAAATTTCTGTTGTTTTTATTTCTGAATGTAAATTTAAATCTAAATCTT
>JAGNRR010000221.1 GCA_017988595.1 Chitinophagaceae bacterium | reverse complement strand
AAGTAGGAGAGAGATGAGGTTGTAGGATTATTTTCCTACACCAACTCCACACCAAAAACATCTTCAAAATGTTTTTTTATTTTTTCTTCTACTTCATGAAGTGGAATTTTTCTGCCAAGTTCTTTTTCTAAAGTAGTTACTTGTTTGTTTTCTATGCCACAAGGAATGATCATTTCAAAATATTTTAAATCCGTATTCACATTTAATGCAAATCCGTGCATGGTAATCCAACGGCTTGTTCGCACACCCATAGCACATATTTTTCGTGCTTTCCATACATCTTTTACATCCAACCATACACCAGTTTCGCCTTCGCTTCTTTCGCATTGCAAGCCATATTCTGCCAAGGTTCTAATGATGACTTCTTCCAAATTTCGCATATAAACCACCAAATCCGGTTTCAGCATTTCAAGGTCTAAAATGGGGTAGCCAACAATTTGTTCTGGCCCGTGAAAGGTGATGTCGCCACCACGATTTGTTTTAAAAAATTCAATGCCTTGTTGTTTTAAAAAATCATTATTGACTAATAAATTTTCCATTGCACCACTTTTTCCCAACGTAAAAACGGGAGGATGTTCTACCAACAGAAAATGATTTTTTATTTTTTGATTACCAAATTCCACTTCGGTAATTTTTCCATCTTCTAGCAATCGTTTATTTTTTTTTACTTCTAAATTTTCTTGCATCAGCTTTTCTTGATAATCCCAAGCTTGCTGATAATTCATTTTTCCAAGATGTTGAAAAGCAACTTTTAGTTTTTGCATCCCACAAAATTAGGCGTATTTGTTTGGAAAGACTAATTTTACCAACAAAGAAAAATGAAGTGAATAAAGAATTAGAAGATATTGAAGAAATAGAACATGAAGATGAACTTCAAGAAAAATTTTTGGAACTGGATTTGATTGTCGACAAAGGACAAGATTTATTGCGGATTGATAAATTTTTGGTCAATAAAATGATGGGCGTTACCCGAACCAAAATTCAATCGGCATGTGAAACTGACTTGATTTTGGTGAATGGAAAACAAATCAAAGCCAATTATAAAGTGCATCCTGAAGATCATATTTTGGTATATTCTTACAGAGAACCTAGCCAATATGAAATTATTCCAGAAAATATTCCACTTGATATTTTTTATGAAGATGAAGATATGATGGTGATAAATAAACCGCCAAATATGGTGGTGCATCCTGGAAATGGAAATCCCAATGGCACCTTGGTAAATGCTGTAGCGTATTATTTGCAACAAAAACATACCGATAAAGAAGCCTTAGATAGAATTGGATTGGTACACCGAATTGATAAAGACACCAGCGGATTATTGCTTTTTGGCAAAACTGATGAGGCGGTTTTTAAACTCTCGGAGCAATTCAAAAATCATAGTGCTAAAAGAGAATATGTGGCTTTGGTGTGGGGAAATGTAGAGGAGGACGAAGGAACAATTGATGTAAATATTGGACGGCATCAGCAGTTTAGGAAAAAATTCGAGATTTATCCTGAAGCCGATTTTGGCAAAACAGCCATAACACATTATAAAGTTTTGGAGCGATTTAATTATACTACTTTGATAAGTTGTAAATTGGAAACAGGTAGAACGCACCAAATTCGTGTTCACATGAAATCGATAGGGCATACTTTATTTAATGATAGAACTTATGGCGGCGAAAAAATATTGAAAGGAACGGTATATACAAAATACAAACAATTTGTAGATAATTGTTTTAAGCTTTGTCCTCGCCAAGCCTTGCATGCCAAAACTATTGGTTTTGTGCATCCAAGAACAGGTAAGGAAATGATGTTTGAAAGCAATTTGCCCGATGATATGATAGCCATGATAGAAAAATGGCGAAGCTATACGGTGAGGTAAAAATATATTATTGTTCAATTTAATGGTTTGTGAGGACTAATTTGGGGGGTCTTTTTTGGGAGACAATGAAAAGAAGAAAAAAATTATTGCGGGATTGTTTATTTGAAACACACTCTAATTTCTTTTGTACAGTTTATACTATACTCATTTTTATTAAATTTTAGTCAAGTATTATTAATTTTTTATTTGCTACGACTTTTCTGTCTTGAGTAATTTGAAGAAAATAAAGTCCAGCTGATAATTTTTCACGGGAAAGTTTAACTGAATTAGTATTTATGTCTTTTATTTCTATAACATTCTGTCCTATTGAATTATAAACTTTTAGGGTAGCATTATTAAGATTTATATTTGATTTAATATTTGTTTCTTTATAAAAAGGATTTGGAAAAATTTCGATTTCATTATTTTTATTTATATCATCTAATCCTTCTAATTCTTCTTTAACAAGACAGACTCCATCAATACCAATATATTGCTGGCTAGAAGGAAGAAATAATATTTCAACAGAAGAAGTATTGGCAATAAATGAATAGCATGCTTTCTCCCATGTATACTGACTAGAATCAAGAGGAGTTGAAAATTCAAGCACATTGTTGATATATAATTTTATACCAACAGGATCATTAAAAATTAAACTTCCAGATACAATTCCTTGAGCTGCATATTCGAAACAAATTTTATATGGCTGACCAGTTATCACATTAACTGATTGGCTTATATATTCAGCTCCAAATAAATTTTGCCAGGTTGAATCATCATTTGAAGCAATTGGAATTCCAGTCCAATTATATCCTAAAGTTGTTTGCAAGAATCCATTCTCATCATTTATGTCTGGAGTAAGTGTATCTTGCCATGGAGTTGCAGTAACATCTTGTCCTTTAAAACTATTGAATGAGCCATTAATAATTAAGTTATTTGAACAATCAATTGATTGTCCATAAGTAAATGTTATTGAAAGAAAAAAAAATGAAAATATAATTACTTTTTTCATAGAAGAATTTTTATTAATTCAAAGGTAAGAACATCTTTATAAAATAAGTTATTAAATTTTATTCCTTTTGGTTTACATCTTCACAAAGCTAATAAAATTAATCTAAAATAAATCTAAAATAAATCCCACTTTATCTCTTCAACACTTTCACTTTATATGTAGTATTTTTTTCTTTTATTTCTACAATATA
>JAGNRR010000220.1 GCA_017988595.1 Chitinophagaceae bacterium | reverse complement strand
CCTCAATTCTATTCAAGAATTATATACAATTGGTGATAAAAGAATGGCGAATGAACAAATGGGAAATTTTGCTCAATTAACCCGTAAAATATTAGACGTTTCGGGAAAACAAAAAGTGGATTTATCGGAAGAAATTGAAATTTTAACTAAATACCTAGAATTAGAGAGTATGCGTTTTGAAAATGATTTTTCCTATGCTATAGATTTGGGAGAAAATATTGACGAAGAATATTTGCAGATACCCCCAATGCTAATTCAACCATACGTTGAAAATAGTATTAAACATGGGTTGTTGCATAAAAAAGGGCATAAAAATATTCACATTTATTTTGAATTAAATCAAGAGGAAACCATTTTGAAATGTATTATAGATGATAATGGAATAGGTAGAGATGCATCAACAGAAATTAATAAAAAAAGACCACAATCCCATGTTTCTTTTTCCACTTCAGCCACTGAAAAAAGATTACAATTGTTAAATCAAGAAAAAAAAGTAATGATTGCAGTTGTTTTTGAAGATAAAATGGATGAAACAGGAAATGCCTTAGGTACAAGAGTAACTATACAAGTTCCAATTTAAAAAATATGCTATAATTTTTAGGTACACTTTTATTAAAATAGTAAGTTTAGAAAAAAGGTCTGATTTTGCAATACAGATCTAAATTTGAGAAGTTCAATTACCAATACAACCAAAAAATGATATGTTATACCAATTCTAATTATAAAATAGTCCAGACTATTTTATAATTTTAGAATGGATAATGCCGATATAGTTTGAAAATAGTACAATCGAATGAAATGAAGATTGTACTATATTAAAAACATAATCGGTATTATTGTGGTGGAGTTTTTTTTGAAAGTAAATCGTTAATACTACCGTTTTGTAAATTGGTATAAACGCTAAACTGACCTAAATTATAAAGATAAAAAAATTCAATCAAGTAGAATGCAAATTGTGCCATATTGAAAATATAATGAATATCAATGGTAGTTTCTATTTTATAAATGACATATATTTGTAACATTACACTAAAAAAGAACTATGTATAAAGCAATAATTGTAGATGATGAAGCAAAAGCAAGAAGATTAATGGAAGTGCTGATTCTCGAAAATTGTGCTGAAATAGAAATAGTTGGATTTGCCGAAAATGTGCCAGATGCGGCAAAATTAATTCATAAAAAACAACCAGATTTGGTTTTTTTGGATGTAGATATGCCACAATATAATGGATTTGAATTATTTAATTTTGTAGATAAAACAGAATTTGAAGTGATATTTTGCACAGCCTACAGCGAATTTGCACTAAAAGCATTTGAAGTGTCCGCTGTGGATTATTTGTTAAAGCCAATTCAAATATCTTTGCTGATAAAGGCGGTTGAAAAAGCTATTAAGTTAAAAAATTCGAACATGCAATTGTCCGAAAGGATTTCAACCTTACAACAAAATATTGCTAATAATGAATTGAAACGAATTGCACTTCCAGTATCTGATGGATGGTTATTTATAAATATTGATACCTTGTTAAATTTGGAAGCAGAAGGCTCCTATACCAAAATATTTATTAATGATGGTTCTAAATTATTAATTAGTAAAAAGTTAAAAGAGTTTGAAACGATATTTGAGCATAACCCTAATTTTTTCAGAACTCATCGGTCTCATATTGTAAATTTAAATGCCATTAAGCAATACGCAAAGCAAGATGGTGGAATAATTATACTTTCAAATAATGCCAATATTCCAATTGCGAGGGAACGAAAAGAGGATTTTCAGGAAAGAATTGCATCAATGAAACTATAAGTTCCATTTCAATTTTGTTGTTTTAATTAAAAAATTTAAGGCTAATCCTTAGTTTGTTTTTCAATTCAATAACTGTTTATTTTCTATTGTTTACCATTTGTGTATTCAAAACTACCATTCATGAATTATTTATTTTTTTGGCATATCACAGTGGCATATTTGCATCATCAAGTGAACGAAAGGATTAAATAAATGAAAAAATGAAAAAAATGAAAACGTTAAAAAAAGGAACAAAAGTAGGTTTGATGGCAATGGTATTCTTGCTTTCTCAAACCCAAACACTAAAAGCTCAGTTTGGAAAAAAACTAAAAGAGGCTTTGATTGGTAACACTACAACCCAACCAGCCAATGAACCACAAAAAGAAGAGGTAAATAAACCAAAGGTATTGGTAAATGATTATGTTTTGTCTGATTTTCAAAAATCAAACGTTGGAAAAGTTGTAGTATTTAATGATTATTTAGGAGCAAGAATGGATGAGTCAACAATTGAGGCAGCTAGCTCAACAGAACTAGCAGAACATTTCATCATGAGAGCATATTTTGATAAAAATGTTAGAGACGCCTATGAAAAAGGATTCGATATTGTTTTTTCTTGTGATGAGGTGGTGGTGAGCCTAAATAAATTTAGATATATATCCAATGAAAACTATCTTAAAATTGGTGGACCAACAGGTAAAACTCCTGGAATATTGCCAAGTTATTATGCAATGGCAGATTTGAAATATGAAAAATTTTGGAAAAATGAAAAAATATTTTCTACTGGATTATTGCCTAAAAAAGAAGACTCAGAGTATGATGCAATGCAGTATATGTTTTATCCAGTTGAAAATACCTTTCGATATTTTTTAAATAGATGTAGTCCAAAAATGGCAGTAGGAAAATCAATCAATATCAAAATACAATTTTACACCATTAATAATGAAGTAGCTGATTCATGGAAAGCAACAGATGCCGAAAAAGTATTAGTAGCAGAAGGAACACATGTAATTAAAATTACGGAAAACACAAAAAAGCTAACTAATAATATTTATCGCTTTGAAGATAGCGACTATATGGAAAAAACAGCTGTAAACGAAACACTTAAAAAAGGATTGAAATTATTATATCCAACTGAAATTGCTGAGATTTACAAAGTCCAAATGAACTCAGATTTTACTACCAAAAGCAATACTTATGGGCCATTATTTCAATGGGCTAAAGCAAGGATAATCTTAAAAGCAAAATCAGACGGAACGCTTTGGTCATGTAATG
>JAGNRR010000046.1 GCA_017988595.1 Chitinophagaceae bacterium | reverse complement strand
CCTGATCAGAGCTTTGATAATACTGAATTTGAATATAAATTTACTAGAAAAATATCAAAGTTTAAAGTTGAAAAAATTGTATTTTTCGGAACTAAAAGAAATCAAATATGCAATTTAACATTTTCTTCTACCAATACGAACCTAGATTCAATCTATAAAGCACAAATAAAAAAATTAAATTTTTTAAAAATAACCTGTCCTCCAAAAAGAAAAGGAGATAATTATAATTCTATTTGTTTTCAAAATGATATAAGAAGTGTTACTTTTTCTTATAATTCTTTGATTAAAAGTAAACAACCTCAATTTATTATTATACACGATTTTTAAATTTTAATTCATTAATTACAACCAAATTTATGGCATCATTTAAAAAATATTTCGAAATTCAAGCTACACCCGAGGAATTGTATAATGCACTTACTAATCCATTAGCACTCAAATTGTGGACAGGCGAAGAAGCCATAATGAGCACCGAACCCAATTCGGAATTTTCTTGGTGGGAAGATAGTATTGTAGGGAGAAATATAGCTTTTGAAGAAAATAAAATGATTAAGCAAGTGTGGTATTTTGGTGATGAAAATCCTGATTCAGAAGTTATTTTTAAATTTCATGAACACAAAAAAGGAACATCATTGGAAGTAAGCCAAACCAATATACCTGATGAAGACTTTGACGATGTCTTACAAGGTTGGGAAAATATGATCATTGGAAATTTAATCGATTTTTTTGAAGGGGAGTAGAGGGAATATTTATGAAAAAATAGAATGGATATAGAATTTACTTGAAAAGTATAGCAGAGTTTTAGTAAATTTGATTGATATAGGTAATTTATAAACACTAAAAAATAAGAATAATGAAATTCCAAATTATCCTTTTCATCCTTTTTAGCATCATGGTCTATAAGTTGAATGGACAAATAAAATTTCAGCCAGAAGATAAAAACAATTTATATTGGCAACCAGAAAATAAAATAAACTATTCTCATTTTCAATCTGAATCAAAAGAAAATTGTGACAAGAATAAAGAAAAGTATGGCTTTAAAATGTCTGCAAACATTCAACTCGAATATGCAATAGATGTTCCTAAATCAAATTTATTTAAAAAGAAAGAAAAGGCAATAGCTTACGATAAACTTTATTTGGCACCTATATTTTGCAAAAATTGTTCTTGTATTCTTTCTGAAGATTCTCTTGAATTAGTTGTTTACCAATTATTATTCGATGTAGCTGAAATGTGCAGTAGAGATATAAGAAAAGAATTACTAGAAACCCGAAAAATAATGAATGTTGACAATTTAAATTCCGTATTGTTCTTGACTGTAAAAGGTAAATGGGAAGAAAAAATGTTAAAAATCTGGGGTTCAATTTTTAAAGAAGTTTTAATCCAAAAGAAAGAAGGCGCTTTTCAGGAATGGCGTAAAGCTGTAGATGAGAATTTAAAAGCAAAGATTGATTATTCAACTCAAGAAAATGATATAAAGCGATTAATTTTTGAAAAGCCAATTGAAGAAGGTTATAAAATACCTAAGTCAATAATTGGTGATTTTAAAGGAAAAGATTAAAGATAGAATAATTGGTATTTACTGTCAGAAAGAAAAAAATTGTTGTTATTATTAATATTTTATTTTTCAATTTTTTCGTCTGTTATTTTAGGAATTATCATTTTTTAGCTTTCCGCATTTTGAAATTTCATTTTAGTTACAACTATCTCATTTTAACCTACAAATTTTTTCCTTCGAAATAAAAAGGTAATAAATGTGCAGCATTTTCTATTAAAATAAGTTCGCCAGTTTTTCCGGAAAGTAAAATGGGTATTTGTTTTCCTGTTTTTTCTTGACACTCAATAATAAATTGTCGGCACATGCCACAAGGAAAAATTGGGCTATTGTTTTCATTATTTTTTCCTTCGTAAGTAATAGCCATCAATTCTATTGTTTCATCCGGAAAATTTGAAATTGCATAAGACAATACCGTTCGCTCAGCACAAATCCCCACTGGATAAGATGCATTTTCTACATTATTACCTTTTACAATTTCGTTGTTGCTCAATAAAATTGCACAGCTTACTTTAAAATTTGAGTAGGGTGCATAAGCATTTTTTAATTGCTCATCTGCGACTTGCAACAACATTTTTTGTGTTTCATTTAATTCTTCATTGGAACTAAAAACCTGGTATTGAAATTCAAATTTTTTCATTTTCATTTTATTTTAAAAAACAGCTCTAACACTTGCTCTGCCAATATGTATTGGGGCATTTTCTTGAGTTTTTCGCCCTTCATATTCAATGCTCATTTCTATATTATTAGATATTTTTTTATCAAAGGTAACTTGCCAAAGCCAATTTTTTCCTTTTTGCAATCCATCAAGCATAATGTAGCCTACACCCGAATTTTCATTGCCATTAAATTTAATCGTTGAAAATGTAGTTTTTGCAAACACCGAGCCCGAGTTGGGCATATTATATTTTGTTTCAAAAGAAAATGAATTCGAAAACGCATTTTCGCTTCCAAATTCTTCAGTGTTTTTTCGTTCTTCGTATCGGTAAGAACCCACAAATCGTAATTTATTTTTATTCATTAAATAAGTAAAAGCAGGCTCTACAGAATTGTAATTAATAAGATAATTTCTGTTATCTAAAAATGGCGAAAGAAACAATCTACTGCCTTTTTTTAAATTTTGATTAAAGCTTAATTGGCTATTGATATTATATCTTCCCCTCAACAAGTTTTCTTTATTTTGTCTTGAATCTATGCCATAATTCATCAATACTTTTCCATTGGTTTTGGTGTTTATATAATCAATTCCCCAAAGATTACTAAAACGATTAAAGAATATAGAATTTATTATTGAAGCATTATTTGAAATTAAAACATCATCATTAAAATTTGATAAAAAAGGATTGTATTGCGCTATACCTTTTTGCCCCAAAAATCGATTGCTGATTTGCAAACTACTTTGATATGAAAAAAGTGTGGCAGCTTTTTTCAATAAGGGCAATTCATTACTATTCCAAAGAGAACGTGGCGTAATATTTATCGAATGTGTATAATTGCTATATTTGGCTTTTACATATTGATTTGTAATCGTAAAAACTCGAATATATCTTTTTTCATCTTGAAAAATAGCCACTTCAAATTCATTTAATTGCGGCACATTATCATTATTATAATCTCGCCAAACGTAAACACCTTGCCCAGCAGGAACTTGAACATAAGCAAATTCTTTTTTTAATTCTTGTCCGTTGCCAAATTCATATACGATATTTCCTTGTATTGCATTTTTCAAAAAACTACCATTATATTCTATTCTGCCCAATAAACTTTCTTCGGCTTTTTCTTTAGAAATTAGTGTGTCGGAAACAAATAATTGTCTGTAACTTGAAGTGATAATTACTTGTTGATTTTTTAACGTTGCTATATTTCCATTGAAGGTAAACGTGTTTGAATAATTTGCTTTTGTAAGTTGATTATTTTTTCCAAAATAATCATCTCGAAACATGTATTCAAAATCAAATTGATTTTCGGTTTCTTTACTATTGTTTATTTTTAATCGATACACATTAAATGCAAATGCAGATTTAGATAAACTGTCTGTATTAGTTATTTTCGAGATATTTTTTTCTTGTAAATAAGAATTCGAAATTGAAATGTTTTTTAGTTTGGGAAACGTTTTTTGAATAACCACATTAGGGCGATAAAAAATAGAATTTATTAAATTTGAATTTTGTGTACTCACATTGCCAATTGCCAAAATATTCCAATTGTTTTTTACATAATTTAATTGAGCATTGTGAAGTTTTCCATCAAATGTTTTTCCTCGAATAAATGATGTAAAATGATAATTTAGTTTAAAATGTTGTTGTTCGTAAAACTCAACTCCAGCTTGTGTTATAGCTTCATTTTCGATTGCCTCGTTTTGCAAATTCCAATCTCTTGCAAATTCTACATTTCTAAAACGTTCAATTTGTTTAAATTTTGAATCAACATATTCAAAATTTACAAAGCTTTTTATGCCTTGTTGTTTTTTAATATTTATAAATCTATTTTCATTATAAATTAATTTTAATGCTTTTCCCAAATGGTTTTCATTCCCAATATCGGAAAATGTATTTGGGTCTGTATTACTCAATGCACCTTCAATATTTATATTTTTATTACTATCAATTTGATAGGTGCTAGCTAGAGAAATTAATTGTTGTTTTTTGGGTGTAACCAAAACAATTACAGGTTCATAATTACCAAATTTTGTATTTCCATTTGGTGCTTTCCATTCATAAACTCTTCCGTTTGCGGCTTGAACCGATTGAATATAATTGCCATTTCCTTCGCCAACAAATGTAAAATTTAATTGATATTTTGCCGAATCGGGATTGGTCGAATATCTATAAAATGTAATTAAATTACTGCCAATTAAAGTGTCAATTTTTTTATACAATATTTTTTGATTTGAAAACGTATCTTGAAATGAAATACTAGGATACAAAGCATTTTGAATACTATCGCCAATTGTGTTCAAAAAACTTTTTTGATTGGCATCCAAATCTGCCAATATCGATTGATTTTTTGAATCTTGATTTGCATAAACATTTAAAGAAACATTTAATTTTTTATTCAATTGCCAATCATTGTGCAAATACATTAATGAATTTAAAAAATTTCTATCCGAAAACTCAAATTCTACCACAATACGCAAATCTTTTGTGATTAATCGTCGCGGCATAAAAATAATTTCAGCGGTGTTATAATCTATAATATAATCCAAATTTTCACCTCGTTGAATTTGAATGCCATCAATATAAACTCGCTCACTTCCTGCCAAAACAATAAAAAATTGTTCTCCATTTGGACCGGTTAATTTATAAGGACCTTGGTTTCCATCAAGTGGCAGAAGTACATTTCGTACAAATTTTCCTTTTGCAATAGAAGTACCAATTTCAAGATTTGAGGAAGTATTTTTGGTTGGTTGAAGTTGAGTAGAAAAGAAACCTCCTTGAACACGTTTAAAAAAATTAATAAAATAACCTGGTGGTTTTTTAATGTCAAAATCACCAACTGTTAAAGCACTTTTTTTTCGTTCTAGTTTTATAAACACACGATCAAATTCTTGAATTTGCTGGGTATTTCCTTCGGGTTGAAATGGAATGGTATTGTCAGTTATTGCACCAACAATTTTAATGCTATCGCCCAAATCGCCTTGCATTTGAAGGTTAAATTGAGAATTTAAAGTGATATCTTGATTGTTGCCAAAAGATAAAATTCTGCCAAAAGCACCATTATAATCTATATTTCCAAATTCTAAAAAAGGGTCGTTGTTGGTTTTTTCAATGTCATAAAAATTTTCTTTTCCAAAAACAAAATTTGTTTCGAACCATTTTTTATCTTTTTTAAAAAAAGGAGTTGAAAAAGAAAAGGGTAGCGTTCTATAAGAAATTTGAATTGAATCTAAAGTGATGTTTTGAGTAATTATAAACGTATTTTTTTCATAATCTACTTTATAAAAACTAGAATCAAAACCAGCAATTGAAAAAGAGTTTTTTTCAATGTTCAAGCTGTCAATATTAATTTCTTGATTTAATGAAACAGAAATGGTTTTACTTTTCCAATTGCTTAATGGATTTATTTGGGCTTTCGCTGGAAAATAAAACCCACAAAAAAAGACAAAAAAAAGCAATACAAAAATTCGCAAAATCTTAGATATAACGTTTAAAGATAGTATTATAGTATGTATAAAAAATACAAACTACAAATTTTTATCCATGAACGGTTTCTGTTTTTCCATAATTTTTAATCATCTCACCTTCAAAATCCAACCACTCTTGCCAACGTTTATCTACATCAATATTTTCACCATATTTTCTTGCATAGCCGATAAATAAGGTATAATGACCAGCTTCGCTCACCATCAAATCATGATAAAATTTAGATAATTCTTGGTCTTTAATATTTTTAGAAAGTACTCTAAAACGCTCACAAGAACGTGCTTCTATCATTGCCGAAAATAATAATCGATCCACTAAAGCTTCAGTTCGTGAACCCCCTTTTTGCATAAATTTATAAAGTTCATTTACATAGCTGTCTTTTCGTTCTCTTCCCAAAGTCAATCCTTTTTTCTTGATTAATTCATGGACAAGTTCAAAATGCTCCAGCTCTTCTTTTGCTAAAGCAAGTAAATCAGAAACTAAATCTTGGTGTTCAGAATTATTAGTAATTAATGTAATTGCATTTGTGGCTGCTTTTTGCTCGCACCATGCATGATCAGTTAATATTTCTTCAATATTACTTTCAACAATGTTTACCCAACGAGGGTCTGTGGCTAATTTTAATCCTAACATAAAAAAGATTTTTTGGAAAAATTGAAAAAAAATAAGGGAGAATGATGGGTCTCGAACCCACGACCTTCTGAACCACAATCAGACGCTCTAACCAACTGAGCTACACCCTCCATATTTTGGAAACGCAAAAGTAATTGATTTTATGTAATTAAAAAATAAATAGGTTTTAAAAATTATTTTCATTTATTAATATCTTTAAGTGTTTTAAAATGTATTTCAATACTATTGGTAATTTTTTTAAATTATTATAAATTAAGCATTAAAGATTACTAAAAAAATAGTGAAATCAATTTAATATAAAAGCACAAGGATAAAACATATGAAAAATGTTTTATCCTTGTGCTAAGAAATTTTAATATTATATGATTATTCGATTATCAATTTTCCATTTTCAATAGTTTCAAAGTTATCATTTAATAATTTCCATAAATATATTCCTTTAGCAGCCGAACTAATATCAATGACATTTGTTGATTCTACTAAAATAATTTCTTTTACTTTTCTTCCTAATTTATCATATAATATAAATTTAGAGTTTTCATAATTACTTTCTACGTTTATAATACCATTACTTGGATTTGGAAAAACATGAATAAATTTTTCTTCTATATTGTTATTGGGTTCTCCTGGGTTAATTTTAAATAATCCTCCTAAACTTAAATAATATGGACAAGTTTGAAGTGGCTGACCAGAAGCTTTTTGAATTTTAAAAAAATAAGTACCTGCTGGAGGGTTATTTAAAGGTTCCCAAACAATTGAACCATCGGTATTACCTGCTGTATTAGGATAAATAGTAATGGGACCTTGTAAAACTCCTGCTGAATTTTCTACAGTCATAGTAAATTGACCAGTGATAATATTTGATATTCCTGCTGCCATTGGTGTTCCTGAAGTAATTGTAGTTTTATACCAATCTATATCTGTTGTTGAAATAAGATTCGTATAGTTTGATGAAGGATACAATTTATTTTTAGCAGAAGCTTTAGTATTATTTGGTTCATCTGATAAAATATTTGTTGAACCTAAAGTTGTAAATGAGCCACTTGTTGCTGATGGATTAACTGGATTTGAAATAAAATATTGGTAATAGGTATTAGGTGATAAGAAAATTTGGAAGGGATTTGAATTTATAGGAGCAGATGACCATGCATTTGGAGGTATTCTATAATAAAATGTTCCACCATTACTACTACCTATACATGAAGTATTCCAATTCATTTTAATCACACCAGGAGAACATATTGATTGATCAATGCCATTATAAGAATATGAAGCATTATTTGCTCCTTGACTACTTAGCATACTGTATCTTGCTCCACCTAATGCAAAATTTGCTAACATTCTTGTTTTTTGACCTTGGGTAAACATTGCTTTACAATTCGAATAGGACATAAAATTATGAACATTTACACCATTTGGTACACTTGTTGGGCATTCAATATGAGGAAATGAAGGACAAGACCCTATTAAACTAGCACTTTGAGGAGGAGTATCAGCAACATTATCACAGTCAGTACAAATTGCTTGATTTCCTTCGCAAAATGTGTGTGCTAAATTTAACCAATGTCCAACTTCATGTGGAAATGTTTCTGTTAAAATTGAATTTTGGAAAAAATTTATCACTATTCCGTCCCCTGTATATAAGGGAATTGTTGGATAATATGCATATCCCCCTGTAAATGTTCCTGGCGAGTTGTTTGAATTCTGTAAATCACAAATCCAAACGTTTAAGTATTTTGTTGCATCCCAAATATTTAAACCTCCTAAACTTGCTAATTTTACATTTTCAGATGTAAAATTTGCCATATCATATATAGCATTACTTTGAACTCTTTCAATACCAATTGTATAACATCCATTAATCGTTCTTTTAGCCAAAACAAAATTAAAATCACAATCCGCTGCTAATGTTTGAAAAGCAGCAGGAACATTAGAAAAATTACTATTAGTTTTATTGAAACAATTGTTAAGGTTAGTTAAAGCTGTATTTAAAATTGCGTCAGTAAGTCCAGTATTTTGAGCTGTTGTTTTATAAACAACATGAAATACAACAGGAATAGTAATAATTTGTCTTTTCTTTTTAGGTTGTTTTAAATACTCTAAAGTAAAGCGTTCGCTTTTTTCATAACTAGATTTGTAATCAGGATTTGTTGCTAACTGTTTTTGGTGCAAAAAATGTGTTCCACAGGGCTCTTGAGCTTTAAGGATACTAATAAAACTCAAGAAAGTTATCGCTGTTAGTAAAATAATTTTTTTCATGATAATATTGTTTTAAATTGTTAAAAATGATAATAATATCAAAAATGAATATTAAAATTATATTTCATTACTATAATTTAATACAAGTGTCTTATTATTTAAAATTCGTGTTGATTTTATAAAAATGTGTGTATATTGAATTAATGTAGAGAAAATTAAGACCTAGTAGCATTAGAAGAAAAAAAGGTCATTTTTGATATTTTAAAATGCATCAAAACGGATTATTTAAACTGGAAATATCATTAATAAAATAGTGAAAAATCATTTTTATCTACTTCCCAAAAATCTAAAAGTGTATTTTTTTCTTCTTGTAAAAGTTTGTTTTTATCATAATGACCAGCTGCTTTTTTTTGCCTAAATGCTTCAAAAATACTAACTGCACAGGCTACCGAAATATTCAAGGATTGTATCATGCCTACTTGAGGAATAATAAAATTTCCATCACAATAAGCAAGCGATTCTTTAGTAATTCCACTATGTTCATTTCCAAAAACCAATGCACACGATTCGGTTAATTCCAAATCATATAACGAAACTGCATTTTCATCAAGATGCGTAGAATAAATTTTTGAATATTTTTTCCTGATTTCTTCAAAGCAATATTTAGCTTCGGAAAACTGATGCACATTTACCCATTTTTGAGCACTGCTACTACTACGTTTTCCAAATTTAGGATGTGGAATCATTCCTGTATTTAATACATAAATTTCGGAAATGCCTACAGCATCGCAACTTCGCATTACAGCTGCAATATTATGAGGATCATGAACGTTTTCCAATACCACAGTCAAATCATTTTGACGATGATGTAAAACATCTTGAATTCTTTTTTGACGTTCTTCGGTCATAGAAAATTGCTTTTTAGAATCTTAATTTTCGATTGCAGTTGGATTTGTTTTTTTGTTTCTAATTAGGAATAAAATCAATAAACCAGCAAAAAACAAACAAAAGGATATAATTTCGGCTTGAGTAATTTTTAAATTTATAAATTCAAAATTGTATTTAGAATTTACCCTTATTTTTTCAATTAAATAGCGTTCGAGCCCATTAAACATTAAATAAACACCAAACATAGTTAATGGTGTTTTCCATTTTTTACGTTGGCTCCACAAAAACAAAAAGATAAATACACATGCCAAAAATTCGTAAATTGGTGTTGGATAAACTGGTGTTAACATTTCTCTGCAATACACGCCTTCGCAACCTGGAATTTGTGCGCCTTCACGACTTACATTATTTGGATAGGTGTAGGCTATAAACCACGTTGGTAAAAAAGAAGATTTAAAAGGGTGGTGCATTACTTCGCCAAACTCTTGCAATTGAGCAGCATATATTTCAGGATGTTGTTTTACAATAGTATCAAATTCGCCAACTTTAGCTTCGACAACTTTTCGGTTTACATCAAGTTTATAGGCACTATTATAAATTCCCCAATCACCATCTCCTGCAATTTGACACCCCAATCTGCCAATGCCATAAGCCAATAAAAGACCGGGTGCTACAGCGTCGCAAAGATGCTTGAAACTCAAATTTATTTTTCTGCTATAAAGATAAAGTGCTGTTGCAGCAACAATTAATCCGCCATAAAATGTTAATCCACTGCTTGAAAATAAACTTCCAAAAGGGTCTTTTAAAAATGTGTCCCAATCTTCAAACGTATTAAAAATTTTTGCGCCAGCAAATCCACCAATAGCTGCAATAAAAACAATATCGCTTACTCGTTGATGAGGAAATTTTTTAACTTGAATTGTTTTTTCTTCTTTATTTTTTAATAAATTATTTTCATAGAATTTAAATAATAAAGTGGCTAACGCAATTCCAATTCCACCAAAAAGACTTCCTTCTTTACTAAAAATATAATTTAAAGGATCGGCAGAAGCGGTTTCGGAGCTAAGCAATAATCCAATGATTTTATATCCTGCAATAGCAGCTATAGCAACAGAAATTAAAATATCTTGAAGGGTATTTTTTTTATTTATTTTTTCATTTTCAATAGTATAAGGAATTAGTCCGTCTTCTTCTTTACGTTTTAATTCTCTCATAAGAAAGTAAGCAGCAGCTAAAAAGGCAAGTGCAACTAGAAAACCAAAGGTTTTAAAAAGCCCAAGAAATGGTATTTCTATGCCAAATAATTCTCGAAAAAGATAATAAAAATCTGGATACATTAATTACAATGTTGGTTGAAGGCTTCGGTTAAATTTGCAGAAATCATTTCGGCAGATCTGCCTTCTATCATATGTCTTTCTATCATGTGAACCAATTCGCCATTTTTTAAAAGTGCAATACAAGGCGAACTTGGCGGATAAGGTAAAAGATATGTTCTTGCTTGTTGAACAGCTTCGGTGTCAAAACCTGCAAAAGTTGTAGTTAATTGTGTTGGTTTTTTTTCAGCAGTTTTTACTGCATGAATAACGCCAGGTCTTGCTGTTCCTGCACTACATCCGCAAACACTATTAATTACTAAAAGAGTGGTGCCTTCATTTTTTAAGGCTTCATCAATTTTTTGTGGGGTATCTAAATCAGAAAAACCATTGTTTGTTAATTCGGCTTTCATAGGTAAAACTAAATCTGTTGGGTACATATATTATATTTTTTTGCAACGGATTCCGCTGTATGCCCCATCCCAGCAACGCAATTAGGTACAGTAGAAGCAACTTGGTACGAAGGAGCAAATTTGTAACCTGTCATCGGACTCATACTCATAC
>JAGNRR010000219.1 GCA_017988595.1 Chitinophagaceae bacterium | reverse complement strand
AAATATATTAAAAAAAAAAAAAAAAAAAAAAAAAAAAAAAAAAAAAAAAAATAAAAAAAAATAAAAAAAAAATGATTAAACTTCACAAGATTGCTTTTAAAAAAACATTGTATTTTAAAAAAAAAAATAGTATTAATAACTAAATACAACTCTCAGCACAATATACCACTACCCGATATTAAATTAAATATCAGAAGTTATTTATTTTTAAATAAACCCGCATACGAATCTTCAATATTAAATTTTTATTTTAAAACTATCCTAACTAATACAAAAATTACTAAAAAAAATAAAAAAACCCTATTTTTTAATTTTAGAAATAAAAAATTAACTACCTATAGAAATGCTAGGCAAATACATTGAAAACACGTAACATCTAAAAGATTAAATAAACGAAAATATTCAAATTTTATAAAAAAATGAATAAAAAGAAGCCATACGTATTGAAATACTTTTAAAACACACTGTATGTTTAAATTTAACTTCTCTCATCAATTTTGAGAAAATTTTATTCTATTGTATAGATTTGTATATAACAGAGCGTTAGAAATAAAAACTATTAGTCAGTTGCCAATACATACTTCATTTTGGTGATTTTTAAATTTACAAAAAAAATTAATACAAAAAGTATCTTTAAAAATTAGTTTTTGACAGGAAAAAAAAATTAGAATAAAAAAAACTTTTTGAATGGAACAAAAAAAAAATTTACCAAAAATTATAAAAAAAAAATTATTTCGTTTATATAAAAGTTTATCTGCAATACACTATGATTATATAACTAATGCATTTATTTTATTAAAATCCATTAAGCAACCAATTCATAACAATCTATATTTTATAAACAATAAGCTACTAAAATTACACAATTTTAAATATAACTCATAAAAATCTTGAATTTTAGTTTTTTTACTAATTGACATTTAGTTAAATCTCAAGGAACCGCAAAAAAATTAATTTTAAATTTCGGACCGCAACACCCAGCAGCGCACGGAGTTTTACGTTTAGTATTACAATTAAATAATGAAATTATAGAAAAAACAGATATTCATATAGGATTACTACACAGAAGTACAGAAAAATTAATTGAAACAAAACATTATGAAAAATCAATACCATATTTTGATCGTCTCGATTACGTATCTATGATGACACAAGAACACGCCTATTGTTTAACTATTGAAAAATTGTTAAATGTTAATTGTATCTCTAATCAAACCAATAATATCAGAATATTGTTCGATGAGTTAACTCGTATTTTAAACCATATGTTAGCTATTGCTTGTCATGCTTTAGATATTGGAAGTATGTCAAGTATTTTTTGATCATTTGAAGAACGTGAAAATATTATGGAATTTTATGAACGTGTGTGTGGAGCTCGAATGCATGCGGCGTTTCATAGAACTTCAGAGAATTTTTTATTTAAATGTGATACTTTGTTGATACAAGATATATTAAAGTTTATAAAAAATTGTTATAAAACACTAAATGAAATGCATAATGTATTATCTTATAATAAAATTTGAAAACAAAGATTAATTAATGTGGGAGGTATAAATTATAAAACAGCACAAAATTGAAATTTAACGGGTGTCATGATTAGAAGTACTGGTGTAAAAAAAGACATCAGATTATCAAAAAAACATGTATACTCAGGTTATAATAAAATAGATCTTAAAAGTTATATAGGATTAAATGGTGATTGTTATGACCGTTATTTAATACGTATGTTTGAAATGGCTGAGAGCCTGTCTATATCTAATTATATTTGTTCTAAGTTATTAAACGAGGTTACACACTCATATCAAACATTAATTAATAAAAATCAAACACAAATACCCAATAATTATTCTAATATGGAGGATCTTATTAATCACTTTATTCAATGACACACAGGTTTAAAAATTTCAAATAAATCAGCAGAACATTATATAGAGGCACCAAAAGGCGAATTTGGTGTTATTTTAGTCGGAAATAATTCTAACAAACCTTTAAAATGTAAAATCAGATCCCCTAGTTACTTTAATTTACAAGCGTTACCAAAATTAAGTTATGGTCATTATTTAGCAGATTTAGCTGCATTAATAGGAACCATAGATATTGTTTTCGGTGAAATAGATAGATAATGCAACACTCAATAGATCTAATTATCAAAATTAAATAAATAAACATAATAAATAGACACAAATTTTAAAGTCTATATATAAATGATACTATTAAACGTTCTCCTTTAGTTTTATATTAATTACGTAATATGATGTAGCGAAACGCGAGTACCGGGACCTACGTACCTCCCGACTGGGTATCGTAACGTTCAGCTGACTACCGAATTACCTATTCATATTACATTTATTATTGTTACTACTTTAGTAGTAACGTTTATAGTATCATCGTGTAAATTATGATTAGTGTGCATTATGTATATATTGTATATAGATTGTTTTTATACTACTATTATTATACTTTAAACTATAACACAAATTTAAACTAATTGCATCAAGGCGTATACTCCTATCGGGCGGGTGTTATATGGTTGATGACTTTTTACGTTAGAATTTTGTTATTATTTTATTAGTTAAATAATAATATACAAGTGTATTAGACGTTTATTATACAAATAATGCATATTAAATCGTAAGTTTACAAAAAAAAAAAAAAAACCACAGTATATATTATACATCTTATCAAACTATAGTTATTAACTATTAAACTGTGTCGCGGTAATAAAGTTCGACTCTTTAACACAGTATTGGGACAAAAAAGTTTATATACATTACACAGAACTGACTCATCTATGATTTGAAACTCTCAAATTTTTGATAAAAAACATAAATGATTATCATATAATTTATGATTTATATATATTCAATTTTATAAAGTTATTTTTTTTTTTAATCCTACTTTTAAAAAAGATGAATCTCTACTAAATTCCAGATATAAACGAAGTTTTTTTAAATATTTAAAAAAAAATTGCAACTATCCTACAAAAAACTTTAAAAGATTTTGTTATTATATTGATCTTTATTGTTTTGAATTTTTAGGACAGATAATTCTTATAAATTTGTATTACGT
>JAGNRR010000045.1 GCA_017988595.1 Chitinophagaceae bacterium | reverse complement strand
ATTTTTGACTATAATAATAAAAATGAAAAACAATGGCTAATAAAATTTTGTGGATAGATGATGAATTGGAATCGTTGAAATCTCAAATCATTTTTTTGAAAAATAAGGGATACGAAGTTTTTAGTTGTAGTAACGGGCACGATGCGTTGGATTTTTTAAAGACAGAACAAGTAGATGTGGTGTTGCTAGATGAAAGTATGCCTGGTATTACTGGGATAGAAACGTTAGCGTTGATTCGGGAGCAATTTCAACATTTGCCTGTGGTGATGATTACCAAAAACGAAGAGGAAAATATTATGGAAGAGGCTATTGGTAGTCAAATAACCGATTATTTGATAAAGCCCGTAAATCCAAATCAAGTATTGCTTTCTTTGAAAAAAATATTTGATTCAAAATCGTTGGTGAGTGATAAAACGGTTCAAATGTATTTGCAAGAATTTAGAAATATGTTTGAGGCAATTAATAACAAACCAAACTATGAAGAATGGGTAGAGCTTTATAAAAAATTAGTGTATTGGGAATTGGAAATTCAAAAAAGTGAAAGCCTTGAAATGATGGATGTGTTTACATCGCAGAAAGATGAAGCCAATCAAGATTTCTGTAAATTTATTGAAAAAAATTATGCGTCTTGGATAAAAAATGAAAATGAAGCACCAATGATGAGTCACAATTTGATGAAGCAATTTGTGTTTCCAAGGTTGAATGATGACGTTTCAACATTTTTTATTTTAATCGATAATTTGCGTTTTGATCAATGGAAAACGATTCAGCCCATTTTGAATGAATATTTTGTGACAAAAAATGAAGAAATTTTTAGTGCAATTTTGCCAACAAGTACACAGTATAGTAGAAACTCAATTTTTTCAGGACTTTTGCCCATCGATATTGAAAAAAAATTCCCTAATGAATGGAAAAATGATGCAGAAGAAGGTGGAAAAAATTTGCACGAAGAATTGTTTTTAAAAGAATTAATAAAACGAGAATTGAAAAAAGAAATTCCTTTTTCGTACACAAAAATTACCAATCATCACAACGGCGAATTGCTTGTAAATAATATTCAAGATATGTTGCACAATCAACTGAATGTTGTTGTTTATAATTTTGTGGATATGCTGTCGCATGCAAGAACCGAAATGGAAGTGTTGAAAGAATTGGCAAATGATGAGTTGGCTTATCGCTCGTTGAGTGCAAGTTGGTTTCAACATTCGCCACTTTTTAGTGCATTGAAAAAAATTGCAGATAAAAATATTCAACTCATCATAGCAACAGATCATGGAAGTATTCGTGTGAAAAATGCCACAAAAGTAATTGGTGATAAAGAAACAACGAGCAATATTAGATACAAACATGGCAAAAATTTGAACTTTGATAGCAAGACTGTAATTTCTTTCAAAGTACCAGAAGAAGCGGGTTTGCCAAAACCAAATTTTAATTCAGCTTTTATTTTTGCAAAAAATGATGGTTATTTGTGTTATCCAAATAACTATAATTATTATGTAAATTATTTTAAAAACACCTTTCAACACGGTGGTGTAAGTTTGGAGGAAATGTTGATTCCTGCAATAGTTCTTGAACCTAAAAAATAAAATCATGAAACTTGTTTTTTCAATTGTAGGAAGTGGAAATATGGCAAAATATTTTGCACATCAATGCTATAAAAACAAATGGAAAATAGAAGAATTTATTTCTAGAAATGAAACAGAAGGAAAACTATTAGCAAAAAAATACAATGCTAATTTCAAGTTTTTTGATGAAGAAATTTCAATAAATTCAACCATTGTTTTACTTGCTATTCCTGATAAAATAATTTTGGATTGGAATGAAAATAAATGTTGTATTGATAAAACAATTCTTATAACTGCTGGTGGAATTGGCTTGCAGCAAATTTCTAATTTATCAAAAAATACAATTTCGATGTGGCCACTGTTTTCAATTTTAAACAAAATTGATGTTTTAGATAAAAAAGATATTCCATTCGTATTACAATCAAGTAATGAAGAAAGTAAATTATTGGCTGATGAAATTGCAAAAAAAATCAGCACAAATGTTTTTTATTATTCTGATGAACAAAAATTAAAATTACATTTAGCAGCAGTTTTTGCAAATAATTTTACAACACATATAATTGGAATTGCACAAGAATTATTGAAAGAGTATAAAATTAATCCTGAAATATTAAATGCAATTTTGGAACAAACTTTTGCGAATGCAAAGAATGGAAATGCATTTGAAAGTCAAACTGGTCCTGCTATTCGAAATGATAGTTCAACAATGAATGCTCATTTGAAATTATTAAATCAAGATAATAATGCAAGTGAAATTTATAAATTATTAAGTAATTCTATTTTTGAAAAAAGTAAAAAAATGAATTAGTTTTTTAGTGCTGGTTTGTAAAACAGCGAAAGCAAAATATAAAGCAAAAAAGAAAAAGGTATTGCTAGAACTTTAATAAATGGCAAACTAACAAGCGAAAGCACAATCCATAAGATTTGGAGTTTGTTTTCCTTAAATGAAAAATTTGAAAACTTAATTGTAAAAAATTTTATTTTGCTAACCATAAGCCAACACAATAGTGCAATTATTAAATATAAAAGCCAAGAGTAATTTAAAAAATTTCCTAATCCAAAAGTGTTATAAAAATTAATCAATGGAAAGCTAGCAATTAATAATCCAACGGATGGTACGGGCATTCCAACAAAATAACTAGAATTGCTTTCTAATTGATTGAAAGTAGCTAATCTTAAAGCAGCAAAACAAGCTAATAAAAATGCAGGTGCCAAGGCTAATATACTAATATCCATTGCATGAGGTTGGCTCATCCATGATGCCCAAAGCATTTTCATTAATATCATTGATGGAGCTACACCAAAACTTACTACATCGGCAAGGCTATCTAAATCTTTTCCAATTGGAGAAAAAACACCTAAAACTCTAGCTGCCATGCCATCAAAAAAATCAAAAATGGCAGCAATAAAAATAAATATTGCACCATAATAGGCTTGAGTAGTGCCACTTATCCAATATTGCGTTCCATTAACTTCGCTTAAAAAAGGCGTAGCATTGAGTATGTAGCTAATTGCAATGCAACCACAAAAAAGATTGCAAAGTGTTAAGAAATTAGGAAGATGTTTCAAATTTTTATTATTTTATGGGATATTCAAAATTATTTTTTCATCACTTTTTCTATTTCATCAGTCGTAATAGGTATTTTTTTAAATAAATCAATATTGCCTGTTTTGCTTACCCAAACATCGTTTTCAATTCGAACACCCATTTTTTCTTCTTGAATATAGATACCTGGTTCAATAGTAAAAACCATTCCAGTTTTTATAGGTGTATTTCTTGTGCCAAGATCATGCACATCGATACCTAAATGATGCCCAAGCCCATGGTAAAAATATTTTTTTAACGCAGGATTTGCAGGGTCTTGATTTTTAATATCGTTTTTGGTAAGCAAACCAATTTTTACCAATTGGTTTTCCATTTCTTTTTCAGCAAGAGCAGTTATTTCAAGCCATGTTTTACCTGGTTTCAATATTTTTTTTGCATAATTATGAACAGCTAAACAAGCATCATAAACTTCTTTTTGGCGTTTAGAAAATTTTCCATTAACAGGAATTGTTCGAGTTAAATCGGCACAATAATTTGCATATTCGGCTCCAAAATCCATTAGTATCAAATCGCCATTTTTACATTGTTGATTATTTTCTACATAATGTAAAATTCTTGCGTTATCTCCACTTGCCAAAATACAACCATAAGCATGCCTTGTGGCTCTGTTTTTTAAAAACTCGTGGGTAATTTCGGCTTCAATTTCATATTCCCAAACGTTAGGCTTTATAAACTTGCAGACACGTTCAAAAGCTTTGTGGGTAATGTTTACAGCTTCTTGAAGTAAAGCAATTTCAGCACTGCTTTTTATAGCTCTAAGTTCTTTAAAGATAGGTGCAGCGCGTTTGTAATTATGTAATGGATATTTTGATTTTAATGTATTAATAAAATTTAAATCCAAACGAGGTAATGTGCCATCCATTCTATCGTTTTCGTTGGTATTTAAATATACATTTTCGCAATGATGCATCCAGCTTTGTAAAAGTGCATCTAATTGATCAAGAAAAATTACGGTTTTAATTCCAGATAAATTACTTGCTTCTGTTGGCGTTAATTTATGACCTTCCCATTTTTCTAAATGTTCATTTGGTCTTAAAATAACTAAAACTTCTGTAAAATTTTTTTCAATATTTTGAGGAAACAAAATCAACATTGTTTTTTCTTGAATAACTCCTGTTAGCCAAAAAAGGCTACTATTTTGTTTAAATTTTATATGAACATCGCCATTTTCAGGTAGTTCTGTGTTTGAATTTATTATTGCTATGCTATTTCCTTGAAGTTGTTTTACAAATTTTGAACGGTTATCAATAAATAGTTTTTTGTCAATAGCTTGATATTTCATAGGGTGAATATTATTTTAAAATTTAAAAATACAATAATCGCTACAATTATTCAAAACGAAGTGCATTTATTGGATTTAATTTTGCTGCTTTTAATGCAGGATATATTCCTGAAATTAATCCAACAAAAAAACAAGTAAGCAAACCAACTAAAATCCAAAACCAAGGAATGATAATGCCACTATCTAAAAAATATGATAAAATATTTCCTAAAGAGATGCCAATTATTATTCCCAAAACTCCACCTTTTAGACTTATATAAATGGATTCTACTAGAAATTGTCGTTGGATGGTTTTGTTATCGGCTCCAATAGCTTTGCTCAAACCAATTTCACGAGTTCTTTCGGCAACAGCCACCAACATAATATTCATTAAGCCTATAGCTGCACCAAGAAGTGTAATGAATCCAATTGCCGAAGCAGCAAGTGCCACATCTTTTATGTTATTAATTAGCATGCTTGATAAATCATCGTTTTTGATTACTGAAAAGTTATTTTCATAACCAGGTTTAATTTTTTTTATACTACGCATTCTTCCTTCAGCTTCTGCAGCAGCTAAATTCATTTTTTTAATATCTTTTACTTTTACACTTAAAACAAATGATTTGTCGTTGGAATTAAAATGTTGTCTTGCATTTTGAATAGAAATTAAAGCAGAATTGTCTAATTTATTTATCATGCTAGAACCAACACTTTCAAGGACTCCAATTATTTTATAAGTAGAATTGCCAATTTGAATGGTTTGATTTATTGCTTTTTTTGATGAAGTAAAAAATTTATCTTTTAGTTTCTCGCCAATAACACAATTTGAAACGCCTGAAGCATTATCACTTTCATTGAAAAAACGACCAGCCGCCAAATTACTGCCTGAAATAGTGAGATAATTTTCGTCAACAGCCAAAATATTTATGTTAGGATTTGTTTTTATTTTTCCTTTTCGCAAAGTGGCATTTCTAGAAGGAACAAAACTGACGCCAATAGTTGCAGGATATTCGTAAGTTTTTTTAAATAAATTAGCGTCTAAAAAACTAATTCTATTTTCGGCAGTTTGCATGGTTCTTTTTCGTTTACGATCTTTTGCATTTTTAATAAAAAGTTGTTGATTGGTAATCGTAAACGTATTTGCACCCATGCTCGAAAAGTTTGTTCTAATCGAACTTTTCAACACTTCAATCACTGTGATAATACAAATCAAGGCTGTAATGCCAATTGTAATAATTGCAACAGTAAGATTAGCTCTTAGCCAATTACTTTTGATTGCTCTTCTCGATAAGGAGTATATATCCAGCCAACGCATATTGGCAAATGTAATGAATTGGATTTATTGGATTATTTATTAATTGTATTATTATCTTTTTAACTTGCAAAAACTACAATATGTAGCTAAATTTGTAGTTTTACATTTCCAATGAAAAATTTTATTTTACTATTATTCATCAGTATTTTTTTTAATAACTCTTTTGCTCAAAATATTACATTGAGTAGTTCGTCTCCAAAAGTATCATCAGAAGATATTAAAGGGAATGAATCTTTTTCATATCCAAGAGCACATCGCAAAGAAAAATACAATGTTGCAGTGTTAACACCTTTGTTTTTGGATTCTGTAAATTTAACAAATAACATTTCCAAAATACCACGTTTTATGATGCCAGGTATTGATTTTTATCAAGGTATTATGATAGCTGCAGATAGTTTGAGAAATGCAGGTCATCATTTAGATATTTATATTTTTGATAGTAAATCAAATTATTTAAATGTTCAAAATTTAATCGAATCTGATAAATTAGATAATATGGATTTGATAATAGGTAATGCCAGTGTAGAAGATTTAAAAATACTAGCTGAATTTGCTAAACGAAAAGAAATTAATTTTGTGTCTGCTGTTTCTCCTTCCGAAGCTGATCAAGAATTTAATCCCTATTTTACGATATTACAACCAAGATTAGTAACTCATGTGGAAGCAATACACAAAGTAATTAATAAGAAATATAGCGAAGACAATGTAGTTTTTGTTTATAGAAAAACATCTAGCGAAGAAAATGCATTAGGGTATTTTAAAAATGATAAAATTAATAATCTGCCAGGTCGATTTTCGGAATATTTATTAAAAGGAGATGATATTGATATTGCTACGTTGAAAAATTTAATCGATTCAAATTATAACACCAGTATAGTTTTGGGCATTTTAAATCCAAAAATTGCATATAATAATTTAAAAATTTTATTGCCTTACGCCAAAAAAATGGGTTTAAAAATTTATGGAATGCCAACAACTGAAATGATTAATTCATTGAAAGAGGTTGATGAATTTCCTGCATTGCCTATTTATTATTCTTCAGCTGCTATTATTGATAAAAACACTCCTGGAAGTCGATATGTACAAAAAAAATATTATCAAAAAATGGGTACAGATATTTCGGATATAGCCTATAAAGGATTTGAAAGTTTATTCTATTTTTCGCATTTGATGCAACAATATGGAGTTCCTTTTAATGAAAAAATTGATAATGGTACGTTTAGTTTTATTACTCCATATAAAATTATGCCTGTTAAAAATGCAGGTGTTTTTAAATTTTTCGAAAACAAGTATTTATATATTGTAAAGCACGAAAACGGAGTAATGACTTTTGAATAAGTTATTGTTTTAAGATTTTTATCTCTACTCGTTTATTTTTATTTTGTTCATCAATATTTTTTTCTTCTGGAAAACGTTTTTTTGTTCCTCCAAAGCCAATTGTTGTCAATCTTTCAGCTTTAATTCCATTTTGAACTAAATATTCTTTGATGGTTTCGGCTCTTGCTTCCGATAAATTTTCAATACCAGTATCAAAATCAAAACCATCTGGTTCTTTAACAGTGCAGCAAACATGTCCTTGGATTTCTATTTCAATACTTGGTGTTTCCTTTAAAATTTTTAATAGTTTTTTAAGGTCAGAAAAAGAGCTGGGAAGAAGAATATGCCTGCCACCTTCAAAAAGCAAATTTTCTAATACAATTTGTTTGCCAATTTTAAAACTTTTAACATCCAAAGGAATTGTTTCAAGTTGTTGTTGTTTTTGTTCTTCAATGATATTCTTGATAGTTGAATCAGTCAAATTTATTTTTACCAATACTCTTCTATTTAGCAATTTTTCTGCTTCATTGAGGTGATTGTTTATTAATTTATTTTCACCAAAGCCAATTGATGATTTAATTAATGAAGTAGGAATACCAAAGCTCATTAAAAATTTTTTCACCTCAGATGCTCTTTTTTTTGATAAGTTTAAATTGTAATTTTTATCACCAGTGCTATCGCAATGACCTTCAAGTTCAATATTTTGTATGTTTTTTTTAAAAGTAAGTTTATAAAGTTGCAACCTATTCGTATCAGGAATTTCAAATTTATCATGATCGAAATAAACAAAATACTCTATTTGTTGACCAAAAATTACAGTTGAAAGAAATATCAGAAATAGAAAAAACACAAACCCTTTCATAATTATAAAGTTACAACACTTTAGAATTTATTGTAAGTTTAATTTTTTTAGAAATATGGATTAATTAATAGATTTTTAAAAGTCCAATAGTCTAATTTTGCAAAAAAATTAAAATGACTAAAACTCCAAATGAATCAAGAACAGTGATGAGCCAATTAGTATTGCCAAATGATACAAATACACTCGGTAATTTAATGGGTGGCAAACTAATGCATTGGATGGATATTGCAGCTGCGATGGCTTCGATGAAACATTGTGGTTGTCCTGTAGTTACAGCAAGTGCAGATAATATAACTTTTCAAAATCCAATAAGATTGGGCAATGTGGTTACATTAGAGGCTCAGGTAACAAGAGCATTTCAAACATCAATGGAAGTGTATATAAAAGTTTATGGAGAAGATTTGCAAAACGAATTTAAATATATAAGTAATGAGGCTTATATGACATTTGTAGCGTTGGACCCTAATGGAAAACCACGACCTGTAAATGAACTTTTGCCAGAAAGTGATACTGAAAAAGCACATTTTGATGGCGCTTTAAGACGAAGACAACTTCGATTAATTCTTTCTGGAAAAATGAAACCGCAAGATGCAGGAGAATTAAAAGCATTGTTTTTGGGTAATATTGGAGATGAAAAATAAAACCTATATGCTATAAAAGGGAACAGCTTCAAGCTATGAAACTTGAAACTGCTATATCCCTAACCAAATCAACCTATGAAAAAGAAATTCTAAAATTTCATTTCTCATAGCAAAGGTATATTTTAATTGAAATAAAAAAATTATTTTTTGCTAATATTTTATTAAGAAAATACCTTTACAACTTAAACAATTGATTATAAATTAATTATATAAAAAAAATTATGAAAAAACTTCTAGAATGTGTACCAAATATAAGCGAAGGATGCAATAAAAATATTATCGATCAAGTTAGTCAAGAAGTATTGAAAATTGAAGGTATAAAACTACTTGATGTTGATGCTGGAAAAGCTACTAATAGAACCGTAATTACTTTTGTTGGCGAACCACAACAAGTTATTGATGCAGCATTTTTATTAATAAAAAGAGCAAGCGAATTAATAGATATGAGTAAACATAAAGGCGAACATCCTAGAATGGGTGCAACAGATGTTTGTCCTTTGATTCCTATAAGTAATATTAGTCTTGAAGAAGCATCAGAATGGGCAAAAAAATTAGGCAAACGTGTGGGCGAAGAATTAAAAATTCCGGTTTATTTATATGAAGCAGCTGCTCAAAAAGAAGATAGAAAAAATTTGGCTGTTATTAGAGAAGGTGAGTATGAAGGATTGAAACAGAAATTAGCAGATCCAAATTGGAAACCCGATTTTGGCGAATCCAAAATGAATGAAAAAGCAGGTGCAACTGTAATTGGCGCAAGAGATTTTTTAGTTGCTTATAATGTAAATTTAAATACCACTTCGACTAGAAGGGCAAATAGTGTAGCTTTTGATTTAAGAGAAAATGGACGAGTGTTGGAAGAAAAAGGAAAAAAAGTTTTGGACGAATCTGGCGAACCAAAAAGACAACCTGGTTTATTAAAATCGGTGAAAGCAATAGGGTGGTTTATTGAAGAATATGGTATTGCTCAAATATCGATGAATTTAACAGATATTAATGTAACTCCCTTGCATATTGCTTTTGATAAAGCTGTAGAAAGAGCTGCCGCAAGAGGAATGAGAGTAACTGGAAGCGAATTGGTAGGATTAGTGCCTTTAAAATGCATGTTAGATGCAGCAGATTATTTTTTGACAAAACAAAAAAGAAGTCTTGGGATTTGCGAAGCAGAAAAAATAAAAATTGCTGTAAAAAGTATGGGACTTGATGAATTGTCAGATTTTAATGCAGATAAAAAAATTATCGAATATGTATTAAACGATGAAAGTAGAGCGCCATTAATTAATATGAATTTAATTTCATTTGCAAATAAAACTGCAAGTGAAAGTCCAGCGCCAGGCGGAGGAAGTGTGAGTGCTTACATAGGCGCATTAGGGGCAAGTTTAGGCACAATGGTTGCAAATTTGAGTAGCCATAAAAAGGGTTGGGATGAAAATTGGGAAATGTTTAGTAATTGGGCTGTTCAAGGCGAAAAAATCAAAAATGATTTAATGTTCTTGGTGGATGAAGATACGCATTCCTTTAATAAAATAATGGAAGCCTTTGGCTTGCCAAAAAATACAGATGAGGAAAAAAAGAATAGGCAAGATGCTATAGAAAAAGCAACATTATATGCAACTGAGATTCCATTAAAATCATTAAAAACTTCATTTGCAGCATTTGATTTGATAGCAGAAATGGTTAAAAAAGGAAATCCAAATAGTGTAACCGATGCTGGAGTGGGAGCTTTATGTTTGCGAAGTGCAGTTTATGGGTGCTATTTAAATGTAAAAGTAAATGCTTCTGGGTTGAAAGATAGACTGAAAGCTGATTTGTTATTAAATGAAGCAAAGGATATATTAGAAAAATCATTAGCTAGAGAAATTGAAATATTAAAACTTGTAGAAGAAAAATTGAATTAAAAGTTCTTGTTTTGTATGCAAAAATATTTTTTATCGTATATTTAGCCTTTGAATCTGAATATGAAAAATAAATTAATTTTATCTATAGCAATTTTTTCAATTGTAAGTTTAATTTCTTCATGTAGAAAATATGAAGAAGGACCTAATATTAGTTTGCGTTCCAAAAAACAGCGCCTAACTAATAATTGGGGATTGGAAGTTGTTTTAATAAACGGTGTTGATGTAGCAAAAGATCCTTATTGGTCAAAACAAGAACATCATTTATATGGGGATGAGAAATATATTGTAACTATAATAAACCCTCAAACTTTAGTAGCATCAAATATTCAAGGAAATTGGAAAATTTATGATGGCGGTAAAAAATTGGCTTTAACAACAAATAGCTTTGCTGGAGTTGTAGATAGTACAACAGATTATCGTATTTTGAAATTATACGAAAAACAATTGTGGATTAGGTCATTAGATAATTCTAGAGAATTACATTTTATTCCATTTGAGCAATAAATAGCAAAATTCAGTTAGGTTTTGAGGAAATTATTGAACAGTTTTATAGAGTTTTTTTATTTTCCAATATTCAAATTTATTCCACTTCAAACATTTAAATATTTGGCATGTGGGGGCTCTATGGCAGTTTTGGATTTGGTAATTTATTTTATTTCGTATAATTATATTTTTAAAAAAGCAGATGTGTTGATTGCTCAAATCACTATTTCGCCTCATATTGCAGCGTTTCTTTTTTCGTTTGTATTTGTATTTCCAATTGCATTTTTATTAAATAAATATATTGTTTTTACAGCATCAGAATTGCGAGGCAGAATACAATTGTTTAGATATGGATTGACTGTGCTGAGTACAATTGGGCTGAATTATTTATTTTTAAAAATATTTGTA
>JAGNRR010000218.1 GCA_017988595.1 Chitinophagaceae bacterium | reverse complement strand
ATATTTAATAAATAAATCTTTGTTTAAAATATATGTAAAAGATTAACTTTGCACACTCAAAAAAAAATTGATATGGCAAAAGTAATTCAAGAAAATATTGGCAAGTTTCACGAAAAAATAAGTGTAACCTTGACTGCAGCAGATTATGAAAAAAATTTTAATGATAGTTTAAAAAAACAAAGCAAAAATGCAACAATACCTGGTTTTAGAAAAGGTATGGTGCCCGCTGGCATGATAAAAAAAATGTACGGTTCTGGCATTTTTGTTGATGAATTAAATCGATTGGCGAGCAAAGAAATGGAGAAACATTTGCGTGAAAATAAAATCGAATTTTTGGCTCAACCCTTGCCTGCCGAAAGTCAAGCTATGTTAATGCCCGACATGAATTCTACCAAAGACTATGTTTTTGATTTCGAAATTGCTTCTGTGCCTAGTTTTGATATTGATCTATTGCAGAGTGGAAAAGCATTGGAACGTTTTAAAATTAATTTAAAACCAGAAATGATTGAAGAAGAAGTAGAGCGTTTTCAATATAAAGTAGGAAAAATGACTGAGCCAGAAACGGTTTCGGTAGCAGATAATGTATTGAATGTAAAATTTACAGAAAGTGATGCATTAGGAAATGTTGTTGAAATTGGCATTTCAAAAGACAATTCGCTGTTAATGAAATATTTTTCGGCAGATGCTCAAAAAGAATGGATGGGCAAAAAAAATGGAGATAGTATTACTTTAAAAATCGGCGAGGCTTTTGAAGAAAAAGTAAATGCAGCTGTATTTAAAGACTTGGAACTTGATGAAAAAAACGAAGAACACAATAGTAAACATTTCAATATCAGCCTTGAAAAATTGGGCTTAGTAGAAAAAGCAGCTTTTGACGAAAATCTTTTCGAACAAAGTTTTCCTGGAGCTGGAATCAAAACAGAAGAGGAATTTAGAGCAAAAGTACAAGAAGATATGCAAAATTATTGGGCACATCAAGCAAGAATGTTAGCACACAATGAAATTTTTGAAGAATTGGTTCATACCACTTCATTTGATTTGCCAGATGCATTTTTAAAGCGTTTTTTGTTGATGACCAATGAAAAATACAAAAGCGAAAACGATGTAGATGCTGATTATGGCTCATTTACGCATCAAATTCGCTGGGAATTGATTTTCAAGAAATTGGTAGAAGAAAACCAAATTGATGCTACGCCGCAAGAAGTGGAAATGGCAACAAAACAACAATTGGCAAGCTATTTTGGCATGGCTCAATTTGATGAAAACGCTGATTGGGTAAAAGGATTTGTTCAAAAACAATTGTCTGACAGAGATTTTTATGAGAAAACATACCGCCAAATTTTAAGCGATAAAGTATTTTCGGTGCTGGAAAACAAAATTCCATTTACCGAAAAAGAAATTGGAGTAGATGAATTTGTTGCCGAAACTCAAAAAGGAAACAAACATCACCACCATCATTAATAAAATTGTCATTTAGGCATATATTTTTTATTTTACAGACAAAATGGCTATTAAAACTATTTTAATAGCCATTTTTACATTAAAAAAATGTGTTGGTATAGTTTTTATGATATATAAATTATAAAACAAATAAAAAATATAGAATTATGAAACACACATTTAGAAACAACAGCAATTTATTAAACCCATTATTTCAAAATTTTTTTGAATTAGCAGATTTACCTGAGGTGAATTTTTCGGTAGGAAAAAATGCACATTTACCTGCAACAAATGTTACTGAAACAAAAGATGCTTATTTGATAAAAATGGCAACTCCTGGTTTTACGAAAGAAGATTTGAAAATTGAACTTGAAAAAGAAATTTTAAAAGTAAGTGCTTCTGTAGAAGAAAAAACCGAAAGCAATGAAGAAAAAATAACTCGACAAGAGTTTACTAAAAAATCTTTTTCAAGAAGTTTCACGATGCCTGAAAATGTTGAAGAAAACAACATAAAAGCAAGTTATGAAAATGGAATTTTGAATTTAGAATTAACCAAATTGGTGAAAAAAGAAAAAGAAGCAAAAACGATTGTTATTAACTAAGGATTGGTATTTTAAATGAATAAAAAAAGAGTGTAAATATTTTACGCTCTTTTTTTATGTCAATAAATGGAATTTTTTATTAAAAATACTAAAGGATTTAAGAAAAACCTATTAACTTCGCTAAGTAAACAATTTTTTCAATTTTTATGAAACAAATTTATTTAGTGATTACGTGCTTTTTATTTTTTTTAAGCACAATGTTTTTTGTTAGTTCTTGTGTGCGTGAGCGTGATACAGACTTGAGTGTGGCTTCGCAAGCGGCAATGATGCAACTTTATTTTATGGATGCAATTGATATTTGCAATGATGCGGCAACAAAAAATACAGGAGACTTTTTATCAAATTATAATCCTACTGGCAATTGTGCTAGCATCATTCATGATAATGTTTCAACACCAAGAACGATTACTATTAATTTTGGACCAACTGCTTGTACACAACTTGATGGTAGAACTCGCTCTGGTATTGTAAAAATTACGTATAACGGAAATTACAACGATGATGGCGAAACACATCAAATAGAATTTATAGATTATAAAATAAATGGGCATCAAGTTACATCTACTAATTTTTCGGTTCACAATAGAGGTGTAAATTCTTCGGCTCAAAGTCAATATGATATTATAATAGATGGCGGTAAAGTAGTTATTGCTGACACTGCGGGCGAAATGTATTGGAATGCCAATCAACTTAGAACATTTAAAGAAGGCGATGGTAATACTCAATACAAAGATGATATTTATGCTTATAGCGGAAAAGCAAGTGGCAAAAATCCACAAGGGCTTAGCTTTGCAGTTGGTTTTAGAAGTCCGCTTCTAAAAACAGCTATGATGCAATGCCGTCATTTTGTAGGAGGCATTATGGATGTTCAATTGCAAGGACACACACTTCGCTCAATTGATTTTGGCAATGTAAACTGCGAAAACAATGCTACTGTTACATTAGATAATAAAACATTTGATTTAATACTTCCGTAGTTTAGTTTTAATATATTATTATTTTAGGTTTTGAAATTATTGATTTTCAAAACCTAAT